>JBAUVS010000605.1:0-2041 GCA_049583345.1 Woeseiaceae bacterium | reverse complement strand
AGGCAACTGGCCGCCACCGCGAATTCGAGCGATTGCTGCCGGTCGTCGTAGGCATCGAGGCCGTAGATCAGGCCGGAAGCAAAGCTGTCGCCGCCGCCAACGCGGTCGACGATGTCGGTGATCTCGTAGCGGAGCGAGAGGCGAAACCCGTCGCGGTCCCTGAGGCAGGCCGACCAGCCGTTGCGGTCGGCGCTGTGTGACTCGCGCAGCGTGACGGCGATCGCCGTCATGTCCGGGAACGTATCGAGCACCTTCGCGGTCAGCGCCTCGTACTTTTTGGTGTCGAGCTCGCCGGACTCGACGGCGACGTCCACTTCGATCCCCAGCGACTTCTGACAGTCTTCCTCGTTCGCGATGCCAACATCGACGTGCCGGACGAGTTCGGTCATGACCTCGGGCGCGGACTTGCCGTACTTCCAGAGCTTGCCCCGATAGTTGAAGTCGCAGGACACGGTCAGGCCCGCGGCCTTCGCGGCGCGACAGGCCTCGATCGACAGGTCGGCGGCGCCCTGGCTAAGTGCCGGCGTTATGCCGGTGATGTGAAACCACTTCGCGCCGGCGAACACGGCCGCCCAGTCGAAGTCGCCGGGTCGGGCCTCGGCGATCGCCGAATGTGCACGGTCGTAGACGACCTTCGAGGGTCGCTGGTTCGAGCCCGTTTCGAGGAAATAGATGCCGACGCGCGAGCCGGCGCGCCGCACGTGTGAGGTATCCACGCCGAAGCGGCGAAGCTCGCGCAGTGCAGCTTCGCCGATGTCGTTCCCGGGCAGCACCGAAACGAATCCGGCATCTAGCCCGAAGTTCGCGAGCGACACCGCGACGTTGGCCTCACCGCCGCCGAACGTCGCCTCGAGCGCCGGCGACTGGAACAGACGTTCATGGTCAGGGGACTTCAGGCGCAGCATGATCTCGCCGAAGCTCAGGAATTCTCTCATGACTTCGCGCCCCGTGCTTTGTTTGCGATGGCGACGGCTTCCACGGCCAGCGCCGTAATGCGATCGTAGTCGCCGGCGGCGATGGCGTCCTTCGGCGTCAGCCAGCTCCCGCCACAGGCGAGCACGGCCGGCACGGCGAGGTACTCCGCGAGGTTTCCTGCCGAGATGCCGCCGGTCGGCATGAAACGCATGTGGCGGAACACGCCGGCGAGCGCCTTGAGCGCCGGCACGCCGCCGGCAATCGACGCCGGGAAGAACTTGACGACGGCGAGGTCGAGATTCTGCGCCCGCTGCAGCTCCGTCGGTGTCATGATGCCCGGAAACACGGGTGCGTCTCGCTCGCGGGAAGCCGCGACGACACCTTCGTCAAGCCCGGGCGACACGATGAACTTCGCGCCGTTGTCGAGCGCCGCCTCAGCCTGCGCCACCGACAACACCGTGCCAGCGCCCGCGATCATCTCGGGGACTTCGGCGGCCACCGCCTTCAGGCAGTCGAGCGCTCGGTCGGTGCGAAACACAACCTCAACGACAGTGAGCCCGCCGGCGGCGAGCGCCCGCGAGATTCGTACGGCGACGTCCGAATCGTCTGCCTGCACGAGCGGCACGACAGGCAAGGATGCCAGCCTCTCGGCGAGATTACTGGTCAATTGCGGTATCTCCCATGTTTTTCAGACATTGGGCCGCGGGTGCCCCGGTCCTGTCAAGGTCAGCCGCGAGCCGAAAAAAAATTGGCGCAGATACGAGTATCTGCGCCAACGAACGGTGGGGGAACCGCTCTATCTTTTACAGAAATCGGGCTATCGGAAAAAGTACTGCGCGCCAATGAAGTACTGCGGCCCGTTTCCGTTTGAGGTATCTTCGAGGAGAAAACCATTGCTGCCCATCAATGAGTGGGTGCGTTCGTCGGTCAGATTCAACCCTTCCAGGCTGACACTCAGTTGCTCGTTGATCTGGTAGCTGAATTTAGCGGACACGTAATCCAGAGCAGCGTTGATGTCTTCTCCTGCGTCGACGCCCCCGGGGATCGTGAATCTCGACGGAATTCGAGTAGCGGAGTCACCAATATGACTGAACGTCACGCGGCCCGCAAAGCCGGAGTCATTCTC
>JBAUVS010000604.1:0-4885 GCA_049583345.1 Woeseiaceae bacterium | reverse complement strand
CACCTCGTCGTAGCCGTCGCGCGGGAACAGCTCGAGCAGCTTGGCGATGCCCGACTGAATCAGGTGGATACTTGTCGATTCGAGCGGCTCGAGGAAACCGCTGGCGAGGCCCAAAGCCACGACGTTCCTGTTCCAGCACTTCTTGCGGCGCCCCGTCGTGAAGCGCAACAGCCTCGGCTCGCCC
This sequence comes from Woeseiaceae bacterium, assembly GCA_049583345.1. GTDB lineage: Bacteria > Pseudomonadota > Gammaproteobacteria > Steroidobacterales > Woeseiaceae > UBA1847. Next base: position 4,701 of record JBAUVS010000604.1, on the reverse strand, counting down.
AGCGGCTCGCCATCGAGATTGCCGAGCAAGGTTGCGGCGGCCTCGTCGTCGCCGATGTGCGCACTCGAGTAGACGTAACCGTTGCCGATGCGGTGTTGTAACGGGATTCGCCACTGCCAGCCGGCCTCGCGCGCGGTCGATCGCGTGTGGGGCACGGGCGGGCCGGCTTTCTCGCAGCGTACGGCGAGCGCCCGGTCGCAGGGCAGCCAGTGGGTGAAATCGTGATAGCCGGTCTCGAGCGCGTCCTCGATCAACAGCCCGCGGAAGCCGGTGCAGTCGACGAACAGCTCGCCCGAGACGACCTCGCCGGATTCGAGGCTCACGGATTCGACGAAACCCGTTTCGGGATGCAGATTGACGCGGCGGACCATCCCCTCGATGCGGGTCACGCCGCGCTCCTCGGCGTAGCTGCGCAGGTATCTCGCGTACAGCGTCGCATCGAAGTGATAGGCGTAAGCAATGTCGGCGAGCGGCGACCCGGCCGGCGCATCGCCCGCCGAGACCATGAACTTGCCACGCAGCGCGGCGACCGTGTTCAGTGTGTAAGCGCCGATGTCGCGCGCCTTGCCCTCCAGCCGTGACTTGATCCAGTACTGGTGGAACGGCAGCAGGCCGAGATCCGGTCCGATCCTCGTGCCGAAACCGTGCACGTAGCTGTCGCCCATCCGTCCCCAGTCCACGAACTGGATACCGAGCTTGAAGGAGCCCTGGGTACTGCGGACGAAATCGGCTTCGTCGATGCGCAGGAGATTATTGAAGGCCTTGATGTGCGGGACGGTCGCCTCGCCGACGCCGATGGTGCCGATCTGCTCGGACTCGATCAGGCGCACGTCGAATTCCGGCCCGAGTACGTGTGCGCAGGCGGCGGCGGCCATCCATCCGGCCGTGCCGCCGCCCACGATGACGATGCTGCTGACGGGTGCGGGAATCATCTCGGTAACGGACGGATCATAGCATCGTGCCGCCGCTCGCTTTGCGCGGCAGCCCTCCCGGCGACGTGCGGGGGGAAGCGCACGCCGCCGGGGCCCACGTCCGGAGGTCGGGCCTCAGTAGTTGAAGCCGACCTCGAAGGTGATCGTGCGCGGCACGTAGTAGGTGTCGCCGAACTTGTTTACCTCGACGACCGGATCGAGGGTCCCTCCCGAGCCGACATCAACCAGGTTGAATGACGAGTAGTTCGGGTAGTTGAAGGCATTCAACAGGTTCAGGCGCGCCGTGAAACCGAAGTCGCCGACGCGGAACTCCTTGGTCGCCTGCAGGTCGACGGTCCGATAGCCCCAGACGTTGCCGCCGATCAGGAAACTTCCGGTGGCGGGCGGACTGTAGGCGAACGGCTGGGCGTAGGAGCCGTCGGCCGGTCGGTTGCCGTAGTCGCGGATCGTGTTCAGTGGCCGCGGCGTCTCCAGCACGATCTTCGCGCCGAAGGTCGTGTCCCACGGTCCGTCGATCGATCCCGCGGCGACGATACGGTGCTCCGGCACTCCGTTCGCGGCGATGAACGGATAATCCTGGATGCGGGCCTTGTCGAACGCGAAGTTGTCGTCGATCTGGCGATTGTGCTGCGCGTCGGTGTGCGTATAGGCGATCGAGAGGCTCCAGCCCGATTCCCTGGTATACGGCTTGGTGGCCGAGAACAGGAACTGCGTGTTTCTCGATTCGATACCGTTGTTGCCGAGGATCGTGTTCGCATAGCCGGGCACCGGCTCGCCCCAGGGCTGGCTGCCGTTCTGGAAGAACGAGCCGTCGGGGTAGCGGTTGATCAGCGTGAAGATGAAGCCGTCGTACCCGTTGACCTGCTGGATCGTCGCGTCGGTGCGCCAGTCGCCGATCTGGGTCGACAGGCCCAGGCTCACCTGGTCGGTGTAGGGCGTCTTCAGATCGTTGTTCAACATGTACAGCTCGCGGCTGCCGGTGGTGACGGGGATCTGCGTCAGGGCGTCGATGCCCTGGTCGGCGTAGGCCTGATCCCATGGGACGCAGGGCCGGCCGTCGTCGCGATAACACATGCCCGAATTCGGGTCCTGGAAGTAGATCGCGACCGGCGAGAGGGCCGCCTTGCTGACTTCCAGCGACAGGATACTGAACAGGTTGCGATCGTAGAAACGGCCGGCGCCGCCGTGGAGCACATACTGTTCGTCGGCGTTGAAGTCGTAGGAGAAGCCGAAGCGCGGCGCCCAGGCGCCGTCGTAATTGCTGCGGTTGTGACCGTCACTGATATAGTCGGCGGCGTTCATGCCGCTCGCCAACAGGCGATCCGCCCAGGGATGGCCGGCGTTGGCGGGAGCGGGATCATCCTGATACAGGGCGTCGACGAAGTCCTGCGAGGTCACGAAGTCGGTATACGCCGGGTTGGTCTCGTAGTCGTATCGCAAGCCGAGATTCAGGATCAGCTTGTCGCCGATGGCCCAGTCGTCCTGTGCGTACAGGGCATACTGCTTGCTGTCGGAAACCACGCGCGCACGCTGTCCCGGCACGCTGAAGGGCGCCAGGAAATCCACGCGATAGGGCTGCGCCGCCACGCCACCGGTGTCGACTTCGTACTTGAACTGCGGATTGATCGCACCGGCGTCCTGCGACGTGAGCTGGATGTCCTTGTAACTCACGCCGATCTTGATCGTGTGGTCGCCGTGCCAGTCCAGCCCGAAGAACGTCAGGTTGTCGGCGATCGTCCAGCCGTCCTGCTTGCGCGCCTGCGCATCGAATCCGCTCGACGGGCCGGTCTCGATCAGATTCCATTCGTTCAGGCTCACTCCGGTATTGGGGTCCCGATTCAGGAAGGCGTAAGTGGTGCCGTTGCCGATGCTCGTCGGAAACGGGTTGTTCTCCGTGTTCTCGTACGTCAGGAGGGCCTCGTTGAACCAGGAATGCGAACGGCGCTCCCAGCGTAACGTGGCGCGCTTGTCCTTGTTGATGACATCCCGGCCGTGTTGCGCGGAGCGTGTGCCACCGACGGAATCGACCTGCACCTCGTCGCGATAACTCATGCTCAGGTCGATCAGGTCTTCGTCGGTCACGTTCCAGCTCAACTTGCCGAAGTAGAGGTCTTCGTTGAACGGAACGTCGTGCGGGCCGAACTGGGATTGCACGTCGGAAGGCAGATACTGTACGTAGTCCGTTGCATTGACGTCGGGCAGGACGCTGCGCGGCGTGACGAGGTCCTTGTACTCGTAGGCCAGGAAGTAGTGCAGCTTGTCCTGGATGATCGGTCCGCCCACGGCGAAGCCGTATTCCTCAGTCTTGGAGGTCACTTTCTGCGAGCCGGGCAATTCCTCGTCCGGCCGTTTGCTGCGCAGACCGTCGTCCGTGTAACGGTAGTAGGCGTCGGCCTGGAAGTCGTTGGTGCCGGAACGCGTCACGGCGGTCACCAGCGCACCCGCTGTCTGGCCGTACTCGGCCTTGTAATTCGACGTGATGACCTTGTACTCGCCGATGGCGAGCTGCGGGAAGGGATTGCCGCGCGTGAAGTTCTGGCCGGCGATGCCGCCCGCCTGCACGTAACTCTTCTGGCCCACGCCGTCAATGAACAGATTGCCGCGGTCCTTGCTGGTCGCGCCGCTGCGCAGGCTCGTGGTTCCCTGCGCGTCCGTCGTGAATGCCATGCCGGGTACGGTATCGGCGAACTCCAGGAAATTGCGCGTGGCTTGCGGCAGCTCTGCGATCTCCCGCGGGGAAATGGTGCTGCCCACTTCGGAGGTCATGACGTCCACCGCGGTCATCTGCGACCCGTAGACGGTAATTTCCTCCATTTGTGCTTGTGCGCCGGGCTCCAGGTTCAACACGGCGTTGGACGCGACCGACAGCGTCACGACGTTGGAGGCGTCGCCCGCCTTCACGACGTAAGTGCCCGGCGGCAAGCCGATGAGCACGTACCGGCCGCTGTCATCCGTCTGCGTCTTGCTGACGACGCCGGTAGCGGCATTGGTGGCGACCACTTCGGTGTTCGCCGCGGGCCCGGCGGTGCTCGACACCAGGCCGCGAAGGTTCGAATTGGCGGACTGCGCCTCGACGTTCGGCGCTCCCATCATCAGGCAGCTGGCCACGGCGGCGGCGAGCACCGTGCGTTGTGGCCGTTTCGTCAGCCACGGCGTGTTGTTCGGCGAGTCTGCGCGGCACGCATTGCGGACCGCGTTCTTAACGCTCTTACGCGACATGTTAACCCCCTCCTTCATGCTCAGGCGGATTCGGGTGCCCGCCTGATGACATCGATCCTAGGACAAAACTAAAGGAAAATAAAGGAAAATTCGAAAATCGTGACATCGTTGTCCAAACACCCCGACCGGACCTCGTCGATCGCCGGCCGTCGCTACCGGGCCACCCCGCCGGTGAGCCTGAAATGGGCGGCGTGCACGGCGTCCGACGCACCACCGATGAAAAGCTCGAAATCGCCCGGCTCGCTCCCGTAGCTCATGTCCGCGCGGTAGAACGCCAGGTCATCCGCATTCAGCGAGAAGTGAACGCTGCGGCTCTCACCCGCGGCGAGCCGGATTTTCTGGAACCCCTTCAATTGCTTGACGGGACGGGTCACCGAACCGACCAGGTCGCGGATATAGAGCTGCACGACCTCTTCGCCGTCGGTGTCGCCGGCATTGGTCACGGTCACCGAGGCCGTCAATGTGTCGCCCGGACCGATCTCGGTAGCGTCGAGCGAGACATCCGAGTATTCGAAATGCGTGTAGCTGAGCCCGTAGCCGAAGGCGTACA
>JBAUVS010000603.1:0-1879 GCA_049583345.1 Woeseiaceae bacterium | reverse complement strand
GATAACGAATTTCAGTGGATTAGCGTACGCTGTCATTAGCGGCGACACAACCATTTATCCCGTACAGCGCCCCCACGAAGCGGCACAAGCGCGTATTGACTCCCTTCTCTCGCTGTGCTAGACTTCCCCCACTAAATTGCACGTACAAATGCACTTGAAACTACAAGAAGGGTGTTGGGACTATCAGCGCAGCAAATTATCGCGTTAATGACCAGATTCGAGCGCGTGAAGTTCGGTTAATAACCGATACAAACGAAAATATTGGGGTGGTGTCTATCGGTACGGCGCTGCAAATGGCCGAAGAGCGTAACCTTGATTTAGTCGAGGTATCACCCAATGCCGAACCGCCCGTGTGTCGAATTATTGACTTCGGCAAATTCCAATATGAAAAGCGCCGTCGTGAACGCGAGGCAAAGAAGCAGCAGAAAGTCATCGAAGTTAAAGAAATTCAGCTTCGTCCCAAGACTGACCAACATCATCTTGGCTTTAAAGTGCAGAATGCGCGTGGATGGATTAAGCAGGGCATGAAAGTGCGCGTTCGGGCACGCTTCCGGGGACGTGAACGAGATTACCCGGATATTGCCATGCAGCGTATGTTAGAGATTGCGGCAGAATTGCAGGATGTGGCAGTGGTGGAACAGCAGCCATTGATGGAAGGCAACACCATGTTAATGATCCTTGCACCGTCTGCATCATCTGAGAAGAAAAAATAACTTCGGAGCAAGATTGTGGCGAAGACCAAAGTCCAGAAGCATAAAGTCAAGAAATATAAGCTGAAGACGCATAAGGCGACCTCAAAGCGTTTTCGCGTGACCGGCACAGGTAAGGTTGTCCATACTAAAGGTGGCAAGAGCCATTTGCGCCGCCGTACCTCAAAGCGTACCCGGCGACAGTTCAAGAAACTGATTGCGCTGACCAATAACAAAGAGAGCAAGCGCGTGAAGCGCCTGGCTCCCTACCTGGGCAAACATCGCCAGAACCCCGGCAGCTAGGCCGGGACTCGTCATCGGAAATTAAACCAGGGCTTATGCTCTGAATTTATCATTTCAGGAGTTCTATCGTGGCAAGAACAAAAACGGGCTTTGTACGCCGTCGCCAACACAAGAAGATCATTAAGATGATGAAGGGTCAATGGGGCACACGCGGGCGTCTACACCGCCGCTCCAACGAGGCCATGCTCAAAAGTCTGTGGTATGCATACCGGGACCGTCGGGCACGCAAGCGTGATATGCGCCGCCTGTGGATTGTTCGCATTAACGCGGCGGCTCGGCTGAATGGTCTGAGCTACAGCAAGTTCATCTATGGGCTAAAGAAGGCCAGTGTTGAGATTGATCGTAAAGCGATGGCCGACATCGCCGTGCGTGACCCGCAGACCTTCACCAAACTGGCTGCACTGAGCTTACAGAATCAATAACCATCCAATCGGATGCATCTCCAATGGGGGCTTCATGCCCCTTTTTTGATTCTGACGCATTCCTCCAGTAGGGGCGATAGACAATTTCGCCTCACACAAGAGTATCAGCTTCGGACTACCTGGAGCGAAGAGAAACGATGCTAGGCAGGCGCAGGATAAAGCCAGGGCGAACCCACACTCAGCAAGATCAGGGCTGTATAACCGACGATATAAAAGCCAACCAACGCATACGGCAGCCAGATCGGGACAGTGGAATAGGTGTGGGCGATAAAGTCGGTCACAGAGAAAAAACGCAGCTTGATAAGATCGCCAATCAACATAAACAACGCGAATAAAGGTAACAGACTGCCGGGACCGGGTTCGGTCAACAGCGCATAGACCATACCCCAATGGGCGACGACATTGATGAGAACAAACACCATCGCAATAATCTCGCGCTGCATGAAGCGCTCTACAATCGCAAAC
>JBAUVS010000602.1:0-1979 GCA_049583345.1 Woeseiaceae bacterium | reverse complement strand
CGGCTACGACGTCGAAGCTGCGCTCGAGAGCTCCGAGGACAATCCCGATTGACGCCGCCGCTCGGTCGACCTCGATTTCCCCACCGGGTCGGCAGGCGGGCTCTGCGCCGGTTGGCAGTGCTCCGATCGACCCGGGCCTCCTCCTCGCGCGATGCCGTCCGGGCCGCTGAACGCCGCTCCCCGCGGACAGACGCGGGCGAGTGAGGCCAACGGCAGCACCGCGCCGCCCGTCTCGCCTATTCCGGCGATTCCGGCTGCACCTGATAGATGAACAGCGAGCCGTCGTTGCCCATCGTGTAGAAGCGGCCGCCGTAGCCGGGGTTGATCAGGCTGCCGGCCGCCGTCGAGGGGTTGTCTTCGGATTCGGCGATCGTCTTGCCGGTGTCCTCGTTCACCCAGAGGACGCTCTCGGTGTACTGGAAGCCGGTGGCGATGTTGGCGGTGGTCGTTTCGGGGTTGATGTTCTGGCTGACCAGCACCCGTTCGTCCTTCGGGCCGACCATCGTGAAGTAGTCGCTCGACCACCAGTCGGGACGGCCCCACTGGACCTTCATCTCGCCGGTCTGCTGGTCGAGGTGGATCGCGTAGACGCCCTTGAGGAAGTAGTCGTCGACGAAGATCAGGCTCTTCTGTGGGTCGATGCCGGGGGCAGCCGGCGTCTCGCTGATCGTGGCGCCCGACTTGACCGGAAAGGACTTGCCCCAGGGGCAGACGCTGTGCACGTCTTCGGGGTTGTCCTGGTTGACGGCGAAGATGCACTGAGGCGTTTCCTTCGAGGGGTTGGCGTTGCTGTCGGCGATCACCCAGTTGCCCATGACGACGGGCGAGGCGCCGCCGGTCTGGCCCTTGAGGATGACCTTCGGCTCCCAGGAAGTGTCCTGGGTCAACTTCTGGGTTACCGGGTCCCAGATCACCCGGACCAGGCTCTTGGCGCCGTTCCCGTAGATGTAGATCTTGCCGTTGCGCTTGACTGCGACCGTGCGCGCGGTGACGTTCTGGTCGATCTGGATCGAGTCCAAGTTCTTCAGGGTGATCGGATCGGCGGCGACGAAATTGCTCTTCGGGGCACTGCCGAATTCTTCGGTGCACGTGGCCATCGCGTTGTTGGTCTGCGTCGGACAGCCGACCGGTCGAGTCTGGGACTTGATCAGCAGGGTTCCCTGGCTGTCCGGCGCGACGACCATCCCGTCGAAGTTGTGGTCGACTGCGGGCGTGCCCACGATCGGCTGTTCTTGCGATGCGAGGAGCGCTCCGTCGGCGCGGCTCAGCTTCCAGAAGGTGTGGCCGGCCGCCGCGACGAGGGTGCCGTCCTTGATGATCGCCAGGCTGCCGAGGGCGAGCCACTGTCCGGAGACGTTGACGTTGGTCAGGTAGGTGCGCCAGATCTCTTTGCCGGTCGAGGGATCGAAGCGCGCGACGTACTGACCCGACCCGGGAACGATGCCGCCGGCCCAGAGATAGCCGGCATTGGGACCGTCGAAGACGACCAGCCCGATGCCTCCGGGGTAGGTGGTTTCGGACTTGTACTGAAAGACCTGGTTTGGGCCGTTGAAGTCACCGGTGAAGCTCGCGCAGGGCATCAGGCCGGAGCGGACGTTGTCGGTGTGCTCGGGGGCGCCGATCGCAGGCCAGTAGCCGACGTAGTTGTTCGCCGGATCCTTCGCCCACTGCTCAACGCAGTTGGTTTCCTGATCGAATAGCGACTGGTCGCCGGTCAGCGGCCCGGTAGTCGCCGCCGCGGGCAGCACGACGCCGTTGAGGTTCGTCTTCACCGAGCCAGTGCTGCCGCCCAGGGTCGGGATCAGGATGACGATCAGCAGGACGATCACCGCGAGCAGCAGCGCGCCGATCGGCTTGAGGATTCGCCAGGCGACGTGAAGGGCATGCCTCACGAGACCGCCTCCGGGCGCGAGGGCGGCGGGCCCGCGAGCTGCTCATCGGAAGCCCGGCGCTGGGCGAGCGTCATCGCGGCGCTGGCG
>JBAUVS010000601.1:0-2265 GCA_049583345.1 Woeseiaceae bacterium | reverse complement strand
GCGCGAAGCCGAGTGGCGGGTCTGCGGACCGCTGCCGGCGACACTGTGCGTGAGCGGCCTGGACAGCGCGCAGGAAGCGGCCGCACTGGCCGATCGCCTGCGGCGCCTGGCCGGAAACGGGGGACTTCGACTGCGCGCCGACACGCTGCACGGCACGTTCGAGATCGAAGAGACGCTGCACGAACTGCGTGACCTCGTCTGCGAGGTCGAGATCGACTACGACGGCTACCTGTTCGGCTTCGTGCAGGCCTTTCACGCCCGTCCGGGTTGCGTCCTCCCGGACCGCGCCGACATCACGCCGCAGACGCACCTGCTGCGCTCATACACGAGGCGGCTCGCGAGGGTCTGCGAGCGCCGCGGCGCCGCGCTGATCGGCGCGGCGGAGGACGCCGGGATGCTCGACGAACCCGAGGGCGACGCGGCGATCGAGGCCGGCGACCTGCTGCACGTGCCGCAGGGGCGCATCACCGAGCAGGGCATTCACACGGCCATCCGCACGGCGCTCGGCTGGCTGTGCCGCTGTGGCGAACCGGCCGCACCGACAGCAGACACCGAGCAGCTGGCTGCCGCCGCCGCGGCCGAACTGGCTCGCGCACAGCTGTGGCAATGGGTCCAGCAGCCGACCGGCGTGCTGGATCGCGGCGAGATCGTGACCGGCGCACTGTTCCGGCGCCTGCTCGAGGCGGAGTGCGTTGCCCTCGGCGAACGCGAAGACGCGCGCATTGTCCAGCAGGCCGCGCAGCGCCTCGCGACGATCGTCCTCGATGAATCCTTTACAATGCACGCCCTTTGCGAGTTCCCGGGTCCGAACCCGGCGGGGTAACGCATGCAGTACGACCACATCCGGGTGCCGGACGGCGAGGCGATCACGGCGGGCCTGGACCACACGCTGGCGGTACCCGACCGCCCGGTAATCCCGTACATCGAGGGCGACGGAATCGGTGCCGACGTGACGCCGGTGATGCGGGACGTCGTCGACGCCGCCGTGACACGGGCCTACGGCGAGGCGCGCGGGATCGCGTGGATGCAGGTCTTCGCCGGCGAGGCGGCGGCGCGCGTGTACGGCGAGGGCGAGTATCTGCCGGACGAGACGCTGCACGCGCTCGCGCACTACGTCGTGTCGATCAAGGGACCGCTCACGACCCCCGTCGGCGGCGGCTTCCGCTCGCTCAACGTCGCCATACGCCAGACCCTGGACCTGTATGCCTGCGTGCGTCCGATCCGCTATTTCCCCGGCGTGCAGACGCCCATGAAACAGTCCGACCTCGTCGACATGACCGTTTTCCGCGAGAACACGGAAGACATCTACGCGGGCATCGAGTGGCCGACCGGATCGCAGGAGGTCCACAAGCTGATCCACTTCCTGCAGACGGAACTCGGCGTCACCGAGATCCGCTTCCCGGCCAGCTCGGGCATCGGTATCAAGCCCGTCTCCCGCGAGGGTTCGGAGCGGCTCGTGCGCAAGGCGATCCAGTATTGCATCGATCGCGACCAGGGCTCGGTGACGCTGGTGCACAAGGGCAACATCATGAAGTTCACCGAGGGCGCGTTCCGGGACTGGGGTTACGACGTCGCCCGCGAGGAGTTCGGCGCGCAGGAGAAGGACGGTGGCCCCTGGCTGGCATTCGCCAATCCGGTCACCGGCCGCGAGATCGTAATCAAGGACGTCATCGCCGACAACTTCCTGCAGCAGATCCTGATGCGGCCGGAAGACTACGACGTCATCGCCACGCTGAACCTGAACGGCGACTACATCTCGGACGCGCTCGCGGCCCAGGTCGGCGGCATCGGCATCGCCCCCGGCGGCAACATCGGCGACGCGGTGGCCGTGTTCGAAGCCACGCACGGCACCGCGCCCGGCTTCGCCGGCAAGGATCGGGTCAATCCCGGATCGCTGATCCTGTCCGCCGAGATGATGCTGCGCTACATCGGCTGGAAGGAGGCCGCCGACCTGATCGTGAAGGGCGTGGCGAAGACGATCGCGAACGGCGAACTGACCTTCGATCTCGCGCGGCTGCGCGAAGCGATCCACCAGCCGGTGCGCCGCGAGCGCCCGCAGGGGCGCAAGGACGTCGAGCAGCAGCTCGAGCAGATGTTCCCGGGCGCAACGCTGGTCGGCACCCGCGGTTTCGGCGACGCGGTCATCCGCCACATGGATGACGCGTAGGAGCGGCTTCAGCCGCGATTGAAACCGTGATAATGCCGAATCGCACCTACGATCCCGGCTGCCGTGCCTGCCCGCGCCTCGCCGCGTTCCTCGACGCC
>JBAUVS010000600.1:0-2482 GCA_049583345.1 Woeseiaceae bacterium | reverse complement strand
GGTGCCCGTCGATCCGGAACGACAGCTGACGATCGTCGGCGCCAGCGGCAACAACCTCAAGGCCATCGACGCATCCATCCCGATCGGACTGATGACCTGCGTGACCGGCGTGTCCGGATCCGGCAAGTCGACCCTGATCAACGACACGCTGTACAAGGCGGTCGCCGACGCGCTCAACCGCACCAGCCGGAATCCCGCGCCGTACCATGAAATCCGCGGACTCGAACTGGTCGACCGGGTCATCGACATCAGCCAGTCGCCGATCGGACGCACGCCGCGCTCGAACCCCGCGACTTACAGCGGGTTGTTCACGCCGATCCGCGAGCTGTTCGCCGGCACCCAGGAGGCGCGCTCGCGCGGCTATGCGCCGGGCCGCTTCAGCTTCAACGTCAAGGGCGGGCGCTGCGAGGCCTGCCAGGGCGACGGCGTACTGAAGGTCGAGATGCACTTCCTGCCCGACGTCTACGTTCCCTGCGACGTCTGCCGCGGCAAGCGCTACAACCGCGAGACGCTGGAGATCCGCTACAAGGGCAAGAACATCTACGAGGTGCTCGACATGACCGTCGAGGACGCAGCCGTGTTCTTTCAGAACGTGCCCGTGGTCGCGAAGAAACTGCAGACCCTGATCGACGTCGGCCTGTCCTATGTCCGTCTCGGCCAGAATGCGACGACCTTGTCCGGCGGTGAAGCGCAGCGGGTCAAGCTCGCGAAGGAACTGTCGAAGCGGGACACCGGCAACACGCTGTATATCCTCGACGAGCCGACGACGGGGCTGCACTTCCACGACATCGAGCAGCTCCTGCACGTGCTGCACCGTCTGCGCGATCGCGGCAACACCATCGTCGTCATCGAGCACAACCTCGACGTCATAAAGACCGCCGACTGGATCATCGACCTGGGTCCCGAAGGCGGCGACGGCGGCGGTGAGATTATCGCGACCGGCACGCCGGAGCGCGTCGCCGCCGACAAGCGTTCATTTACCGGACAGTATCTGAAACCACTCGTCGATGGCCGCGGCGAAGCGCGCAGAAGAACCCGCGTCGGTTCGTAAATACAGGGACGGCTCGATCAGCTCGAGTTCCATCAACAGGAACCGGTCTCCCTCGTCGCGCACGAGGTCGGCACGGCCGTAAGCCGGCTTCGGCTCGACACAATCGAAGATGGCGCGGGCGGCATCGACGATCGCAGGCGCCGGTGATACGGCGCGGATCGCTGCCCCGTGTTCCTCCTGGCTGCGGAAGTCGCCGGCCTTGGGCGTCTTCAGGATCGCGTGGCTGCATTCGCCGCCGAACCAGATCAGCGAGTACTCGCCTTCCGCGATCACGTTCGGCATGAACGGCTGCACGAAAAAACGCCGCCGGGCGAACGTCTCGGAGAGCACCCGGATCAGCCCGGGCGGCACGGGCTCGGTCAGCACGTACGTGTCGGCGGCATTCGCACCGACGGCGGGTTTCACGACGATGCGTTCGGTATCGTGGGCCGCGAACCAGCACGGGATCTCGGCCGCGTCGAACCGCTCACACCACAGGCTCGGCACGATCGCCCCGCCGCGCGCCTCGATGTCGCGCAGATAGTTTTTCTCCAGGTTCCAGTGGACCAGCGGCAGCGGGTTGATGAGGACCGCCGCCGAACGGTCGATGCTCGCAAGGACGTCCAGGAACCGCTCCACCTGTTGCGGGTAATCCCAGGGCGTGCAGATGTAGACGGCATCGAAGGCGTTCCAGTCGATCGCCGGGTCGTTCCACACCACGGGTTCCGCGCGCCAGCCGAGATCGGCCATGGCGTCGTAGCTGAGCTCGTAGTCGGTAACGAAATCCCCGGGCTCGGCCATCGTCAGGTAGGCGCAGCGTTTCACGCTGCGAATAGTACTCGATCGGTCACTGCGATTGCGCCGCCTTCTCCTCGGCGAAATGACCTGTCTCGAGGAACCGGAGCGTGAGCTCGATCGTGTCGTCCATACTCATGATGAAGGCGTGCGAATGCTCGACGACGACGAAGTCATCCATGCCCTCGAGACGCGTGTCGGCGACCGACACCTTGCCGTCGTCCGGGTCGTCGAGTATCGCCGAGCCGACGGGATCGATCGACCGGTTGCCCGCGATCACGCCGAGCTCGAAATCCGCGGGGCCGAGCGCGAGCGGCACGCTCTCTTCGCCCTTGCCGAGCTGCTCGCCCGCAGGTCCGGTGAACCACTCGTAGCCGGGCATGTCGGCAAGCTCATCGGCGACCGCGCTGCCCTGGTTCGGCGGCGCCAGCATCACCACCCGGCCGAGCTCCGGGATCGCGGTTTCGGACAGGTATTGCCGCACGAGGATGCCGCCGAGCGAATGCGTGACGAAGTCGATTCTGGTTACCTCCGGCTTCGCCCGGCAGCCCTCGAGTCCCTCGGTCACGGCCATCCGCGCGAGCTTCCCGATCGGGTAGTCGCGTGACGGATAGTTGACGTTGACGGCCAGGAAGCCCGCTTCGCGCAACGCATCGG
>JBAUVS010000599.1:0-2550 GCA_049583345.1 Woeseiaceae bacterium | reverse complement strand
GCTTCGAATTTGCGGATGTGGTGTGACTGTCGAGAGTCGATTTGCGCAAATCTCCGCATCCAAGCGAGATCTTGCCTCGGAAAATGATGGCTAGATTGTGCCGGAATTCCGGGGTCTTGTTGCATGGCTCCTTTCTAGGCCGGAATCCGGTGGCGGGGATTTCTTCTTAGGATACGCAGTATCCATCGGGCATTCCGAGTTTCGCCATGGTGTTCAGAATTGAACACGCAATGCGGATTTCGGTTACCTGTGAGCGCATAGTGCGGCTTCTTAACGTACCGCCGAATTCATTCTTGAAGCGCGATACAGCGGTCTCGACGAGGCTTCGCCTCGAATATCCAGAATCTTTCCGCCAACTGAGAAGGCCCACACGATCAATCTGTTGAATGTTCTCATCTCGCTGGTCGCTCTTGATACGTGCATTGTCGCTGGTTTTCGCGTTACGCCCAGGTGGGATGAGGATTCGGGTCGGAGTAGGGCAGTCTGACGCGTGCTTCTCAATGGCACGATAGACGGTTGCTCGATCGTAAGCGCCGTCCGCCCGCACCGAGGCAAAACGACGATTTATCGGCGCCAACAGATCTCTTACCGGTGTTGAATCGCGTGTGCAGTGCGTCGTGATCTTCGCTGTGAGGATCTCGGCGGTTGTCGCGTCAACGACGAGATGCAATTTGCGCCAGGTTCGGCGATTGCGTCTGTCGGCTGGAGCGGTCGGGCCGCGGTGAGCTTTCAGGCTTGTGCTATCTATGATGATGTGTACGGGGCCACCAAGGGTGCACGGAAGCTGCGCCGGCGCATTCAGAGTCGAGGATCGGCGAGACAAGGTGGAATGGTCGGGAATCTCAATATCGAGCTGCAGGAGCCGGACGACGGATCGAAGGAAACCTTCTGTTTGCCGCAAGGCCAGGCCGTAGACTGTACGGACGGTCAATGCCGTCTCAATGGCCGTGTCCGAGTAGCGGCGTTGGCCACCGGGTTTTGAGCTTACAGACGGATGCCAGTCGCGAAGTGCCTCTTCCGAGAACCAGATCGTCAGTTCACCGCGCTTGCGTAGCCCGGTCTCGTAGTCCCGCCAGTTCCGGACACGACCCTGTTTTCTCGTGTACTTCAACTGGTTACGCTGTGGGTATACCTGTGGCACTGCGTTCTCCGTGGTCAAGAGAATCGCGTCATCCTAGGTCAGGGGGCGGAGCCATGCACCAAGGTTCAAATGTGTGACAGGAGGTATTTTTGAAACCCTGCTCAATATTGTCAGGGTTTTAAGTCTTTGAAAATCAAGACGTTTACTGGTCGGGGTGAGAGGATTTGAACCTCCGGCCCCTGCCTCCCGAAGGCAGTGCTCTACCAGGCTGAGCTACACCCCGAATTCATTGGTCGCCCGCTGGGGCGGGCTCCTACAAATAATCGTCCAGAAATGTTTTCCTGTGCGTCAGGGCTGCCGGGTCCCCGAGCGCGCTGCAGTGTACTGGAGCGACCCGGTCGATTCAATGATTGCCTCGGCAGGACTCGCATTTTCCTTTCAGATCAATCGATAGCTGGTGCCGGGCGGTTAGCTCTCCAGGTGCGTATGGAACAATGCCATCGTCCGTTGCCAGGCCAGCTCGGCAGCCTCCGCGTCGTAGCGCGGCGTGGAATTGTTGTGGAATCCGTGTCGCGTGCCCGGGTAGGTGAACATCTCATATTTGACGCCGGCGGCTTTCAGGGCGGCTTCATAGTCTGCGCGGGTCGCGTTGACGCGCGGATCGTCCTCCGCGTAATGAATCAACATGGCTGCCTTGATTTTTGCGACGTCCTCGCTGGCCGGTGCCGTTCCGTAGAAGGGCGCCGCCGCATCGAGATCGGAACCCAGGATCACGGCGAGCTGATTGGTCGCGGTGCCGCCCCAGCAGAATCCCGTCGCACCGAGCCTGCCGGTGGAAAGCGCGTGCGCCTTGAGGAAGTACGCGCTGTTGACCATGTCGCTTAATAACTTGTCCCGGTCCAGGGAGGCTTGCATCTCCCGGCCGTCGTCGTCGTTGCCCGGATAGCCGCCGATCGGGAACAGTCCATCGGGTGCCAACGCCAGGAAGCCCTCGACGGCCGCGCGGCGCGCGACGTCCTCGATGTAGGGATTGAGGCCGCGGTTCTCGTGGATGACGAGCACGGCCGGAAACGGGCCGTCGCCGTCCGGCTTCACGAGGTAGCCACGCATCTTCCCCGAGTTGCCGCCCGGCGACGGATAGCCGACGTAGTTGGCCTTGATGCGTTCGTCCGTGAAGGAAATCGTCTGCGCCTGCGCGTAGTCCGGGAGCAGAGCATCCGCCATCGCCAATGCGGAGAGTCCTGCGACGGAGAGTGCCGCTGCACGCTCGAAGAACTGCCGCCGGTCGATAAAGCCGTGGCAGTACTCGTCGTACAGGGTGTACACACGATCGTCGATGGTGTCTTTTTTCGTCGCGTTCATCGCTCTGTCTCAGCCTCCCGGGAGTGCGTCGACGAAGCCGGCCATGCGGGTTTGCATCGCCGCATCCGGCAACTCGCCGACGCCGCCCGCCAGGTCGTCCAGCATGT
>JBAUVS010000598.1:0-1712 GCA_049583345.1 Woeseiaceae bacterium | reverse complement strand
TTCGAGGTGCTCTGGCTCTGGATCGTGCGCATCGCGCGGATCAGCTCCGTCGGTCCGCCGGCATAGCCGATGCGCCAGCCCGTCATCGCATAGGCCTTCGAGACGCCGTTGACGGTGACCGTGCGACTGGCGAGCGCGGGGCAGGCCGCCGCGAAACTGATGAACGGCTCGTCGGCCCAGTGGATCGATTCGTAGATCTCGTCCGAGGCGATGACGACGTCCGGATAGTTCTCGAGCACCTTGCCGAGCGCCTGCAGTTCTGCCCGGCTGTAACTCGCGCCGGTCGGATTCGACGGACTGTTGAGGATCAACAGCCGGGTACGGCCGCTCATGGCGAGCGCGAGCTGGCCCGGCTCGATCTTGAAGTCCGCCTCGATGCCGGCCTCGAGGATCACCGGCTCGGCACCGGACAAACGCACCATGTCCGGGTAGGAGACCCAGTAGGGCGCCGGCACGATCGCCTCGTCGCCGGGCCCGAGCAGGGCGAGGCACAGGTTGAACAGGGCCTGCTTGGCGCCGACGGAGACGATGATCTGCTCCGGTGTGTACTCGAGCCCGTTGTCGCGGGCGAACTTGCGGGCGACGGCCGCCTTGAGTTCTGCCGTGCCGTCGATCGGTGTGTACTTCGTGGCGCCTTCGCGGATCGCGGCGATCGCCGCGTCCTTGATCGCATCGGGCGTGTCGAAATCCGGCTCACCGGTGGCGAGGCTGATGACGTCCCGGCCTTCGGCCTTGAGGCGCGTCGCGAGTGCCAGCACGACGCCGGTCGGCGAGGGCCTGACCCGCGCCATGCGATCCGAAACTGTTACACTCACCCGCTTGCCTCCGCAATACCGCGACCATGTTACGTGAATCGGTACATCTCCCCAAGAAGAGCAGCGCGGCCGACCGCGACCGGCTGACACTGGTCGCGAACTTCGCGCCGGCCGGCGACCAGGGCCCCGCGATCGAGGGCCTCGTCGAGGGTCTGGATGACGGCCTGGCGCGGCAGATCCTGCTCGGCGTCACCGGCTCCGGCAAGACGTTTACGATGGCGAGTGTCATCGAGCGCGTGCAACGGCCCGCGATCGTGCTCGCACCGAACAAGACGCTGGCCGCGCAGCTCTACGGCGAGATGCGCGAGTTCTTCCCGAAGAACGCCGTCGAGTATTTCGTCTCGTATTACGATTACTACCAGCCCGAGGCCTACGTGCCGAGCTCGGACACGTACATCGAGAAGGACGCCTCGATCAACCAGCACATCGAGCAGATGCGCCTGTCGGCGACCAAGGCGCTGCTCGAACGGCAGGACGCGATTATCGTCGCGACCGTGTCGTCGATCTACGGACTCGGCGACCCGGAAGCCTACTTCAGCATGGTGCTGCACCTCGATCGCGGCGACCGCATCGACCAGCGCACGATCCTGCGGCGCCTCGCGGAACTGCAGTACCAGCGCAACGAGCTGGACCTGTCGCAGGGCACCTACCGCGTGCGCGGCGACGTCATCGACGTGTTCCCGGCGGAATCGGACCGCGATGCGGTGCGCATCGAGCTCTTCGACGACGAGATCGAGGCGCTGTCGTATTTCGACCCGCTCACCGGGGAGGTGTCCGGCCGCGTGCCGCGGCTCACGATCTTCCCGAAGACCCATTACGTCACGCCGCGCGAAACGCTGCTGGCGGCCTGCGACGAGATCCGCCTCGAACTGAAGGAACGCCTCGACTACCTGCGTT
>JBAUVS010000597.1:0-14201 GCA_049583345.1 Woeseiaceae bacterium | reverse complement strand
AATACCAGCTCGCGAAGATCGGCAAACCGATGGACAGGGACGAATGGTGGATGACGCCGCAGACGGTCAATGCCGTCAACCTGCCGGTGCAGAATGCGCTCAATTTCCCCGCAGGAATCCTGCAGAGACCCTTCTTCGATCCCGAGGCGGGCGCTGCCCACAATTACGGGGCGATCGGCGCGGTGATCGGCCACGAGATAAGCCACAGTTTCGACAATAACGGTGCGGCATTCGACTCGGACGGCGTGTACCGGAACTGGTGGACGAAGCAGGACTTTGCCCGGTTCGTGGAGCAAGGCAATGCACTGGCGAAGCAGTACGACGCCTACGCGCCGTTTCCGGATCTGCACGTCAATGGAAAGTTGACGCTCGGCGAGAATATCGCCGATCTGGCAGGGGTAGCAGCCGCCCTTGACGCCTATCACGCATCGCTTCAGGGTCACGAAGCGCCCGTGATCGACGGATTCACCGGCGACCAGCGTTTTTTCATCGCCTTCGCGCAGATCTGGGCTTCGAAGTTCCGCGATGCGGCCTTGCGCCAAAGGATTGCCACCAACGGACACGCGCCCGGAATGTATCGTGCACTGACCGTGCGGAATCTCGATCCCTGGTACGCGGCGTTCGAGGTACAAACCGGAGACAAGCTGTACCTGGCACCGGGGCGGCGCGTCACCATCTGGTAGCCGCTGCAGCCGGGCCGATCGTCCGGTTCCGCTTGTCGCGGAGCACGTTGCCGTCCGGCGGCCGTGTGTCGTCGAAGCAGGTTTGGCCTGCCCTCAGGGGAGGTGGAACGACGCAGGAAGCAACTCTGCAATAGAGTAGCTCTGCCACTCGCCCGTGTCGTCGATGGCGAGAATGCGGGTCTTCGGATCGGCGAATTCGTTGATGCGCTGACGGCAGCCGCCACAGGGAGTGCAGGGCGAGATTGCCTCACCGCCACCGACGACCGCGATCGTCACGATGCGTTTGCCGCCCGCCGCCACCATCGCGGCGATCGCACCGGCCTCGGCACAGTTCCCGAGCGGGTAGGCGGCGTTCTCCACGTTGCAGCCCGTATACACGTGGCCGTGCTCGTCGACTAACGCTGCACCCACGGAGAACCCCGAGTAAGGACAATAGGCTTTCCCGCGCACTTCCATGGCGGCACGGACCAGGGCGTCGTCGTCAGTCGACATCAGGCCTCCTTCCGCATCGGGTTATTCGGATGGGTCGTCCAGTCTGCTTTCAGCGGGCTGATCGGCCGCCCGGTGCGCGGATCGACACCGCTCTCCAGCCTGCGCATGCTGATACAGCCGTCCACCGGACAGACGCTCACGCAGAGATTGCAGCCGACGCATTCGGCGTCGATCACCTCGAAGCGCCGCTCGCCGTTCACCTTGCAGGTAATCGCCTGATGCGAGGTGTCCTCGCAGACGACGTGACAGCGACCGCACTTGATACACAGGTCCTGATCGATGACCGCCTTTTCGACGTAGTTGAGGTTCAGGTGCTGCCAGTCTGTCACGCTGGGTATTGCCCTGCCGACGAGTTCACCGACTTCGTGCATGCCCTTGTCGTCCAGGAAGGTCGAGAGACCGTCCACCAGGTC
This sequence comes from Woeseiaceae bacterium, assembly GCA_049583345.1. Lineage (GTDB taxonomy): Bacteria > Pseudomonadota > Gammaproteobacteria > Steroidobacterales > Woeseiaceae > UBA1847. The sequence continues at coordinate 12,613 of JBAUVS010000597.1, read as the reverse complement.
GTCAATGATCCTGAAGCCATAGACCATCGCCGCCGTGCAGACCTGCACGTTGCTCGCGCCGAGCGCGAGGAAATCCACGGCATCGCGCCAGTCGGTGACGCCGCCGATGCCCGAGATCCTGATATCGCTGGTTTCTTCGTGGCGCGCGATCTCCGCAACCATGTTCAGCGCGATCGGCTTCACGGCCGGGCCACAGTAGCCGCCATGCGTGCCCATGGCGTCGGTCGTCGGATACATCGTCAGCGTGTCGTAGTCGACGCGCATGATCGAATTGATCGTGTTGATCAGCGACACGGCGTCGGCGCCGCCGTCTTTGGCCGCCTTTGCCGGCGGCAGGATGTTCGTGACGTTGGGCGTCAGCTTGACGATGACCGGGATCGTTGCCGCTCTCTTGCACCACTCGGTCGTCATCTTGATGTACTCGGGTACCTGGCCGACGGCGGAACCCATGCCCCGCTCCGACATGCCATGCGGACAGCCGAAGTTGAGTTCGAGCCCGTCCGCGCCGGTGTCCTCGATCATCGGCACGTATTTCGCCCAGGCCGCCTCGTTCATCGGCAACATGACGGAGACGACCAGCGCGCGGTCCGGCCAGTCCCGCTTGATCTGCCGGACCTCGTCGAGGTTGGTCGCGAGCGGCCGGTCGGTGATCAGTTCGATGTTGTTGAAGCCGATCACGCGCCGATCGTTGCTGTGCAGCGCGGCGTAGCGCGGGCCGCTGACGTTGACGATATGCGGGTCCTCCCCCAGCGTCTTCCAGACGGCGCCGCCCCAGCCCGCCTCGAAGGCGCGGTTGACGTTGTAGGCCTTGTCCGTCGGCGGCGCCGAGGCCAGCCAGAACGGGTTCGGTGAACGGATGCCGAGAAATTCCGAGGTCAGGTCTGCCATGTTTCGGGTCCTCCCGATGCTCAGCCGCGAAGGCTGCGATCGATCGCGAGCGCCGCCAGCTTGCCGTGCTGCACGGCCGTGACCGTAAGGTCGTCGCCGCCCAGCACACAGTCGCCGCCGGCCCACACGCCCTGCAGGGATGTCGCCTGCGATTCGTCCACGACGATCTTGCCCTGCCGCAACTCGATGCCGCCGAGTTCGTCGCCGAGCCGGGTTTCATCGAGCCGCTGGCCGATCGCCTTGAACACGACGTCTGCCTGCAGGGTGAATTTCTCGCCCGCTGAGCGCAATCGGCCATCGCGGCCCAGCTTCGTGCGTTCGAGTTCCAGGCCTTTCACGTGGTCATCGCCCAGCAGGGCCAGCGGCCGCGACCAGTGGTGGATCGTCACGCCGCTCCGGCGCGCCAGGTCCTGCTCGAACGGGCTGGCGCCCATCTGCGCCGGCCCGCGGCGATACACGATGTCGACACGTTCGGCACCGAGGCGCTTCGATTGCACCGCGATATCGATCGCCGTCATGCCGCCGCCCACGACGACGACGTTCCGGCCCACCGGCAACTTGCTCTTGTCGAGCGCCTGGCGAAGGTCGGCGATGTAGTCGATCGCGTTCTCGACGCCGCCGAGCAGCTCGTTGCCGACGCCCAGCTCGTTGACGGCTCCGAGACCGACGCCGATGAACACGGCGTCATAGCTCTCACGCAGCTCCTCGAGAACGAAATCGATGCCCAGGCGCACGCCGTTCTTCACGGCGATACCGCCGATGGACAGGATGTATTCGATCTCCTTCTGCGCGAATCCGTCGACGGTCTTGTAGGCGGCGATGCCGTACTCGTTGAGGCCGCCGAGCCGCGCGTCGCGATGGAAAACGACGACCTGGTGACCGAGCACCGCGAGCCGGTGCGCACAGGACAGGCCCGCGGGGCCGCCGCCGATGACCGCGATCGACCTGCCGGTGGGTTGCGCCCGCGCGAAAAGCTGTGTCCCGTTCTCGAATACCGGGTCCGTCGCATAGCGCTGCAGCAAGCCGATGGCGACCGGCTTCTCTTCGTGCGTGTTGCGCACGCAGGCCTGCTCACAGAGCACTTCGGTCGGACAGACCCGTGCGCACATGCCGCCCATGATGTTCTCGTTGAGGATCGTTTGCGCCGAACCGCGCAGGTTGCCGCTGCGGATCTTCTGGATGAACCCGGGTATGTCGATCCCCGTGGGGCATGCCGTCGTGCAGGGCGCGTCGAAGCAAAAGTAGCAGCGATCGGCCTCGACCAGGGCTTCGGGGCGCGACAGCGGTGGATGCAGGTCGCCGAAGTTCGCGTCGATGACCGTCTTGTCGAGCCGATGCGGCCGGATGTCGGGGCGGTTACTGGCCATGAGTGCGTCCGCGTCAGCGTTTGACCGCGACGGGTTCGGCTTGCCGTGCCTGCTTCTGTAATGCCTCGTAGTAGGGTGCGAACGTGGGGCGGTCGATATAGCGGCCGGCGCCACGCTCGACGTCGAGTCTGCCGTCCGCATAGACCAGCTTGCCCCGGCTGATCGTGTGCGACGCACAGCCCGTGACCGTCATACCCTCGAAGATGTTGTAGTCGACTTTCTGATGGTGTGTCTTCGCGGAGATCGTCCGGGTCGCCTCCGGGTCCCAGACCACGATATCGGCGTCGGCCCCCACCGAAACGCTGCCCTTGCGTGGATAGATGTTGAAAATCCGGGCGGCGTTGGTCGACGTGACCGCGACGAATTCCTCCTTCGTCAACCGGCCGGTGTTGACACCCTGGTCCCAGAGCACTTCCAGCCGGTTCTCGACGCCGCCCGTGCCGTTGGGGATCTTGCGGAAGTCGTCCTTGCCCATGGCTTTCTGGTCCGCGCAGAAGCAGCAGTGGTCGGTGGCCGTCGTCTGCAGGTTACCGGATTGCAGCCCCTTCCAGAGTGCGGCCTGGTGTTCGGCCGACCGGAACGGCGGACTCATGACGTGCGCGGCCGCGACGTCGAAATCCCTGTTCCGGTACACGGAGTCATCGATCAGCAGATGCCCGGCGAGCACTTCGCCGAACACGCGCTGGCCCTCGTTGCGGGCGCGCGTGATGGCCTCGAGCGACTGCCGGCAGGAGTTGTGCACGATGTACAGCGGCACCTTCAGTACCTCGGCGATGCGGATGGCGCGATGCGCCGCCTCGCCTTCGACTTGCGGCGGGCGCGACAGCGGGTGGCCCTCGGGGCCGGTGATGCCCTTGTCGTAGATGGCTTTCTGCAGCCGGTACACGAGTTCGCCGTTCTCGGCGTGCACGGTCACGATGGCGCCGAGTTCGAGCGCACGCGAGAAGCTGTTCACGAGGACCTCGTCGTCCGCCATGATCGCGCCCTTGTAGGCCATGAAGTGCTTGAAGCTGTTCACGCCGTGATCGCGCACCAGCGTGCCCATGTCGGCGTGCACGCTGTCGTCCCACCAGGTGATCGCGACGTGGAACGAATAGTCGGCGACGGCCTTCTCGGCCCAGCCGCGCCACTCCCGGTAGGCGTCCAGGATGTTCTGCTGCGGATTGGGGATCACGAAGTCGATGATCATCGTCGTGCCGCCGGCCAGAGCCGCCGCCGTGCCGGAATAGAAGTCCTCGCTCGCGACCGTGCCCATGAACGGCAGCTGCATGTGCGTGTGCGGGTCGATGCCGCCCGGCATCACGAATTGACCGCCCGCGTCGATCACGGCGCCGCCTTTGGGTTTGTCCAGCTTCTCGCCGATCGCGACGATCCGGCCGTCTTCGCAAAGCACGTCGGCGCGGAAGCTGCGATCGGCATTGACGACCGTGCCGCCCTGGATGAGTAATGCCATCTTCAACTCCTGGTCTGCCCCCTCGCGGCGATCCAGTAGATCAGGCCGCCGAGGATCGAACCCGTGAACCACCCATAAGTGTAGAACCAGCTCAACCTGCCTGTCGTGATCGCGACCACGGTCAGGCCGACCGGGACGAGAAAGGCGATGAAGCCGGCCCGGTTCCAGGCCGGGTAACCGGCGTTATCCTTGTAGAGGGCGAGCAGGTCGTAGGATTGCTTCTTTATCGCAAAGTAGTCGACGACCATGATGCCCGCGATCGGGCCGAGCAGGCTCGAATAACCGATCAGCCAGTTGGAGTACATGCCCTCCACGCTGACGTCGGTGTCGAGCCACCCCAGTTTCTTGAGCAGCTCCCAGCTCATCAGCACGATACCGATGAGGCCGGTGAGCAGCACGCCCTTGGTCTCGTCGATGTGTTTCGGTGCGATGTTCTGGAACACGTTGGTCGGTGACACGATGTTCGCGGCGGTGTTCGTCGAGATCGTCGCCAGGATGATGATCAGCATCGACACAACGACCCAGAACGGGCTGTCGATGTGGCCGATGAGGTTGATCGGGTCCGCGATCGTCTCGCCGATGAGCGCGCGCGAGGCCGCGGTGAGCAACACGCCGAGGCCGGCGAACAGGAACATCGTCAGCGGCAGGCCGATGATCTGGCCGATGACCTGGCTGCGCTGCGAACGGGCGTAGCGGCTGAAATCCGGGATGTTGAGGGACAGCGTCGCCCAGAAGCCGACCATGGCGGTCAGGGCGGTCATGAAGTAACCGAAAAACGGCGTGCCGGCAGGACGCGTCGCCGGCGTCGCGAGCAGCTCACGCATGTCCACCTTCGGCCACGCCCAGACGATCAGGCCGACGGCGACCAGGAGCAGCAGCGGAGCCGCGAGTGCCTCCAGGTGCTTGATCGACTCCGAGCCGCGGAGCACGACCGTGACGTTGGCGAGCCAGAAGATGAAGAAGCCCAGCACCTCGCCCATCCCGCCGAGCGATGCCCAGCCGTCGGAGATGGCCGAGAACATCAGGTGGATGGCGATGCCGCCGAACATCGTCTGCACGCCGAACCAGCCGCAGGCGACCAGTGCACGGATCAGCGATGGCACGTTCGAGCCGATGATGCCGAACGAGGCGCGCAGCACGACGGGGCAGGGGATGCCGTAGCGCGTGCCGGGGAAAGCGTTCAGCGTCAGGGGCACGAGGACGACGACGTTTGCGATCAGGATCGTCCACAATGCCTCGGAGACCGAGAGGCCGAAATACGCGGTGAGCACGCCGCCGAGCGTATACGTCGGCACGCAGATGGCCATGCCGACCCAGAGCGCCGCGACGTTCCAGCGCGACCAGGTCCGCTGTGCGGCCCGCGTGGGAGCGATGTCCTCGTTGTAGCGAGGGCTCGACGCGATGTCTTCACCGACCTCGAGCTCGACGTGCTCGCCGACCGTCCGAATCTCGCTGACTGCACGCATGCCGGGCATGGAGTCCTCCGCAGGACCTTACTTGTCGGTCAGGATACCGTAAGTCTCCGGCCGCCGGTCGCGGAAGAACTGCCAGAGATTGCGGACCTCACGGATCATGTCGAGGTCGATCTCGTGCACCAGCAGCTGGTCGTCGGTGGCGCTCGCCTGCGCCTCGATCGTGCCGCGCGGATTGACGACGTAGCTGGAGCCGTAGAACTCGCCGATGGACCAGGGTTGCTCGGTGCCGACGCGGTTGATCGCACCGATGAACACGCCGTTGGCCGCGGCCGAGGCGGGCTGTTCGAGCTCCCAGAGGTACTTGCTGAGGCCCGCGACCGTCGCCGACGGATTGACGATGTATTCCGCGCCGTTCAGCGCCAGCGCGCGCCAGCCCTCGGGGAAGTGGCGGTCGTAGCAGATGTAGACGCCGAGCTTCACGTAGGCCGTGTCGAACACGGGCCAGCCCGAGTCGCCCGGCTTGAAGAAGAATTTCTCGTAGAAACCGGGGTCGACTTGCGGGATATGGGTCTTGCGGTATTTGCCGAGGTACGAGCCGTCCGCGTCGATGACCGCCGCGGTGTTGTAATAGACACCGGGCATCGTCTCCTCGTAGATCGGCACGACGATCACCATCGAGTGTTTCTTCGCGTATTCGGCCATGAGCTGCGTCGTGTGGCCGTCGGGAATCGCTTCCGCCGCCGCGTACCATTTACGGTCCTGGCTCGGACAGAAATAGGGCTGCGTGAAGACCTCCTGGAAACAGAGTACCTGTACACCCTGTTGCGCCGCGTCCTCGATATACGGGACGTGTGCCTCGATCATCCGGTCGCGGATCGCCAGCGGCTCCATCGAGCCGTCGCCCTTCAGGCTCATCTGGATCAGACCGCACTTCACTTTCGCCATTGTGGCTCCCCCTCCGGACTCAACGATTCGCTGAATCTGTCATTATATCAAGAGCTTGCTTCGTCGTTTCGCTCCTCGCAATGACGGGAGTGGCGGTATTGTCATTGCGAGCGCAGCGAAGCAATCCATTTTACGGCACCACCGAGGTCCACGAACCGTACACCGGGTTCGCCAGCACGTACCAGCCGTTGCCCCAGTATCTCGCGTTGTCCTCGACCATGCGCCGGCGGCTGTCGGCGGTGGCGGCTTCGGTGCACGGGGCGTAGAGCTTGGTGCGCACGCAGGCCAGGAAATCGCCGAGGTCGTCGCCGAACAACATGATCACGCGATAATTCTTCGCGACGAGATTTCGGCGGGTCACTTTCTCCTGGGTCCACTCCTGCTCGCCGGCCAGCATCACGTGATCGGCGTCGGCGGCGATGCCCACCTCTTCGAGATCGCGCAGCACGACCCCCTTTTGCGGGCACGGGTCCGACACGCCTTCGATCCGTTCGCAGGGCCGGTTGGTGATGAAGAAGACCGTCACGTCCGCGGCACGCGCAGCCGCGACGAAGGCGGGCGCACCGGGAACCGGCGTCGCGACGGTCTCGTCGGCCCACTGGTTGAGTTTCCAGTCCGCGAACGGCGGCACCAGGGTGAACTGGAAGGCGATGTTGGTCACCGTCGTCTCGTCGACGTCCATGATGATGGCCGGGGGCAGCGCACCGGCGTCCTTCTGATCGGGGAGCGCGGACCATGTCTTGTCCGAGACGAAGCGGGAGAGTGCGCGCGTCGCGTCGTCGTAGACCTGGCGGGACAGCGCCTGATACTCCGCCGAGTAGCGGACCCAAATCGCCCCCTTTTCCGGCGCCGGCGGTTCCTGCACCGGTGCCGACGTGCAGGCAGAACAGGCAACTGCGGCAATGAGGGATGGCAAGCAACGAAACGTCATGGTCGGGTTCCCGGATTTGAATGGGTGCGCACGGCAGAGCGCGGTGCGAAACCGAAGTCTACTTGAAGGAGCGCAGATCGACGAAAAAAAAGGGCGGCCCGGAGGCCGCCCTTGTCGTTTCACGACGTAGCTCCGCCGCTCAGAAGTCGAAGCGGACCCCCAGCCGGATCTGATAGACCGAATTGAATGCGCTGTCGAAACTGGTGCTGCGCGCGTTGAAGCTGTTGAAGCGATAGACGCAGGCGGACTGCGTCGTGCAGTTGGTCCGAGGTGCATCACCCAGCAGTGCCGTCGCGCCGTCGACGCCATTCGCGGCGACGTCTGCCGCCGTTACCAGATCGGCCGTGACGATGTTGTTGGCGAGGAAGCCCGGACCGTCAGCCCACCTGCCCCAGCTGCTGTTCAGCAGGTTCAGGAAGTTCTGGATGTCGAGCACGACCCGGAAGTTATTGTCGCCGAGCGAGTTGCCCAGGAACTTGAGACCCGGGATCTCCTGCTGGATGCGGATATCGAGCACGTTGTTCCAGGACGAATGCACATTGTACGGCGTCAGGATACCCTTGCCGCCGCCGTGCTTCTTGATATAGCTGGAGAATGCCGCCTGATCGAAGCCGGTCGCGAAAACGACGGCCGGGTCGGAAGCACTCATGGGCACGTATAGCGAATCGTCGTCGAACGGGCTCTCGAAGCGGGCACGGCCGAACAGGGCGTTACCGCTGCTGACGTCGAACGTGTTCGCATAGGCGTCACCCGAGAGACGCCGGAAGAACATGTCGAAGCGCGTGCGGCTGTTGCCCGTATTGAAGAAGTCCTTCTCGTAGCCCAGCGTGAATTTGAGCGAGTGTGTGATCTGGAACGGCGAGGGGCGGACGCCCGGGTTGTTTCGGTCTGAGGCGATGATGCCACGCCAGTTCGAGACGCCGCGCGACGACGTGCCTTCTGTCACAGCCTCGACATCCTGATGGGCGTAGCCCAGCGAGAAGTCGAGCCCGTTGTCATACGACTTGCTCAGTCCCAGGGAGATAATGTTGTTCTGACCGCCGGTGTAATTGCCGAGCTCGGTCACGTTGTCGATGCCCAGGTCGTTCAGGTCTGCATAGATGGGCCGGCCGTCGGGCGCGACACCCTGCGCCATCTGAATCTGCGGGACATTACGCCACATGAAGCCGTCCCTGGTCTTCGTATACAGGTATTGCGCCGTGAACGTGTAGTCCTCGCTGGAGCCGATGTCGAACTGCTGCTCCCAACGCAGAGATGCCTTCCAGTCGGACGGGATCTGGAAATTCTTGGCGATCGTGTCGATCGGTACGGGCGTACCGGCCGCCACACCGTCCAGCAGCGCTTGCGGGATCGTGAACGGGTCGGTGTTGGTGAAAGTTCCCGTAGCACGTGCAACGGGCAGCTGGAAAGCGTTCGAGACCCACACCTGCGGCGAACCACCGGTAAACAAGCCGAATCCGCCGGACAGGGTGCCACGGTCCGTGGCGTACCAGCGGAAGCTTACGCGCGGCATGAGCAGGCTCTTGCCGTCCAGATTAGCGCTGGAGTCGATGCCATACATGTCCATGAGGGACTGATCGAAGTATGGCTTGTCTGACTGGTTGAACTTCGCGTAGCGGAGGCCGACGCCGATTTCGAGGTCGGGTGTGAGGTGCCAGTTGTCCTGCGCGAACAACACCCACTTCTTGTAACCCCAGCTGGCTGCTGCATTGTTGGCGTTGTTCGACGTGTCGTTCTGATACTGGACGAAGGCAGTGCCGTTGACCAGATCGTCGTAGGTGTCATAGAAGAACGTGCCGCGCGAGTCTGACACGAACAGGTTGAACAGGCTGAAGTCTTCGTATTCCATTCCCGCGCTCACGACGTGATCGCCTACGAAGTAGTCGGCCTTGGCCAGCACCTGCAGGCGCTCGTCGTTGTATTCGTTCGAGTGGCGGAAGCGGTCGCATCCGCCAAGCACGTCGCTGATCGGGTCCGTCAGCAGACCGTCGAGCGGCGTGCCGACGAGGTCCGCAGGATCCAGACTGATGTCGATGGCGCCGACGTCGGGTCCGGCACGGCAGATCTGGCCGCGAGAGAATTCCTTCTTGTTGACTCGAAGCGTCGTCGACAACTGGTCGCTCCAGTCCGAGAACAGCTGGAACGTGTAGGCCTTCAGGTCAACCGGCGTGTCATACCACGACGACACGAAACTCAGGTCATCAACGATTGTGCCAGTCTCTTCGGTTTTCTGATAGGTGAACGAGGCGCGCTGCTGATCCGTGATGTTCCAGTCCAGTTTGCCCAGCAGGCGATCGGAGGTGATCGGCGTGTTCGCCGTGCCGGGCCGCGTGCCCGGATCGTAGCCGAGGCTCGTGTTGACGATGTCAGCCAACGCATCGAAGAATCCCGGCTGGATGCCGGTATTGGCATCGTCTGCGGCAAAGCTGATGGACTTGGCCGACTCGAACTTGTCCTTGGAGATGAAGAAGAACAGCTTGTCCTTGACGATCGGGCCGCCGAGGGTCACGCCGTATTCCTTCTCGTCGACCGGACCCGGGTCGAACTCGTTGTTGCCGTCGTACTTGTTGCCGAACATGCTGTCGTTCTTCCAGTAGTACGACACGGAGCCGTCCCAGTCGTTGGTGCCTGACTTGGTCGTGACGTTGACGAGGCCGCCGGTAAAACCGGATGCGGAGACGTCGTAGTCCGAGGCGACCAGGGTCGCGGACTCGACGGCATCGAGGTTGATCGGCGAACGGTCCGTCGCATAGGTGTGATCGCTCAGGCCGAAGTCGTCGCCTTGCAGGGAGCCGTCGATCGCGAAGCCGTTGAAACGCGGGTTGATGCCGCCGACCGAAAGCTGGCCTTCGCCGCTGGATTGAGCAAGCGGGTCACGCAGCAGGGTCGAGATCACGTCGCGCGTACCGGACGGCGTATTGGCGATGTCTGCAGCCGTGAAATCGGAGCCGACGCCGTTGTTGAGGTCGCGTACGGGAGCCGCTTCGGCCGAGACGACGATCTCCTCCATCTCCTCCGGCTGCTTCTCGATCGTGAGGTCCAGCGCCGGTTGCGTACCCGGTGAGAAATAGACGTTGTCGACGTGCGCGCCGCGATAACCCTCGGCATTCACTGCGATCGTGTACGGTCCGCCGACGCGCAGGCCCGGCTGATAGTAATTGCCCGATTCGCCGGTCTTCGCCGTCTTCACGGTGCCCGATGGCACGTGGGTGATGATGACGGTCGCATTTGCGACGGGATTGCCGTCCGCATCCTTGACCGTACCGCGAGCGTCCGAAGACACGCTCTGTGCGGACGCCACGGAGGCGAGCGTCAGCGCGAAAACCAGCGTGACGAGGCTGGCCAACAAAGTCCTTGCTTTCATTTTTTCGCTCCTGCTGTTCTCGGTAGTGCGTTGTATTTTTGCCAAACACGATCGGAGAAGCGCAAGCGCCAGCCGGTCGTGCGCATCGGGCCGCGCAACGATTTCAGCCTCATGTGATTTTCCTGCGTCGATCGATTTGCAGTGGACGAGTGCGTTGGCAAGTTTGGAACCGTAATCAACAATTGTGACAATTGTATGTCGCCACCTTCGAGCCTGACCTCTATTTTCGTTCCCCAAGCAGGCCGTCGGGCCGCTACATTGCGGTTTGGTTATCGGAGTGTAAAGCAGGCTAAGCGATTGTCCAACAAGCAATTCCTTGACCAGCCGCTGCATTTTCGGGCGGCTGCGGAAAGCCCCGCAGGCGGTACCTCGATATTGGTTTACGAGGGTTTGCGAAGTTATTGATTTCGCTGATCGACGATTTCCGCGACCAGCGGCCAATGGTCAGAAACGCCGGTTCCGGCCGCGGCGTCGAAGTGCGCGGGCGTGCCGTCCGGGGCCACTTGAGCCGGGAATTGGTTGGCCACCCGGACCGATCCTGCGCGAATATGCCATGTTGTTTTTTTGCCACGGGCCGGCGAGAACAGGATCATGTCGAGAAACGACCAGGTGTCGTCGCGCGCGTAGTGGTAGGTGCCCCGGCAACCCGCGCACAAGTCGTTCGAGACGGTCCAGTAGGGCCGGACGTAGCGGTCGAGCAGGTGCTCACGCGCGTCCTCCGTGCTCGTCGTGTTGAAGTCGCCGGCGGCGAAGACATAGCGATTGTCGGGCAGGGTTTTGCGCAGCGTATCGAGTGCCTGATAGGCGTGCGCCCGCATGTCGGTCGGGTGGAAGGGTGCCGGGAAATGCACGGCGAAGCCGGTGAGCTCCGAACCGTCCGGCAGCTTGAACGTCGCCTCCAGTATGCCGCGAGTGTCGCCTTCGGCACCCGGGTGATCGGGGAACTTCAACGGATGCAGGACCGGCGCGCCGGTCAGCGGCAGGCGAGACAGGAATCCGACGTCGATGCCGCGCTCATCGTCGCCCTCGATCAGGATCGAGTGGCCGTAGTTCGAGTCGGGCAGGTACTGGAGACTCAGGCGATCCAGGATCGCCGCATTCTCGACTTCCTCGAACGCGATGATGTCCGGGCCGCGGCCGTCGTTGATCTGCTTGATTGCCCCGGCGAGCACGCTGAGCTTGTGATCGATCGCCGCGTCGCTCCAGTCGAGGTACAGGCATTCGTCGCGCCAGGGCTTCACGTCGATCTTCGCGCACGCGGCCTTGTGGGCCTCGCTCTGCTTCTGTCCGATCGGCAGGTAGGCCTTGTCGTCCTTGCCGGGGTCGTCGACGTTGTCGAACAGGTTCTGCACGTTGAAGGTCATGATCTTCACGGCGGCAGGGGCCGGCGCGGGATCCCCGGCGGGAGTCGGGGCAGGGCCCGAACAGGCGGTGAGCTGGCAGGCGGCGACGGCCAGCGTGACGAGCAGGATACGGTGAGCGTTCATGGTGTGCTGACTCCGTCGAGTTCGATGCGCAAAAGCCGCGCGTGACGGCCCTCGAAGGTCACGAACACCGAGGCCCCGTCGGGGCCGAAGGCAACGGATTCGGCGTCATTGTAATCGCCTGCATCGAGCACGATCGGTTGCCTTGCGAACACCGCTGCCCAGTCGTCGAGGGCCGTCCGCGGGTAATAGTACACGCCATGGTAGGTCAGTATGACGGCCGCGCGGCCATCGGCCGAGATGTCCATCGCGGTCGGCTGCCACCACCACCACAGCTTCAGCGGTGCCGAGAGGATGTCGCTGCGGCCGGGCTGGGGCAGCGTGTCGACGGCGCCGAGCCGGGTCGCGACCAGCGGCGTGTCGGCGGCCGGATGCAGCGGGAGCGCATGCAGGACGGCGGGGATCTGCCGCTTGGTCAGCACCAGCACTCGCTCCGCCGCGTGGTCGACGGCGATCGCTTCCGCGTCGGCGGGGCCGTCCGGATAGCTGAAATCGAATGCCCAGGCGATCGGCACCGAGCGGGCGTCGGGAGCGGGTTCCGCGACGATATAGGCCGTCAGGTGGCGGCGGGTGCCGGCATTGTCGCCGATATCCGAGACCAGGAGCCAGGCTTCGCCGTCCAGCGTAAACGAGGCGATGTCCTCCCAGTTGACGTTACGGGCGCCCTCGATGTCGACGTGACCGAGGCCGGCGCCCGTCGCGTCGATCGCGTAGAGCCGCGGCGGTCCGTCGTCGTCGATCAGCCAGAATACGCCCGGCGTCCTGC
>JBAUVS010000596.1:0-11355 GCA_049583345.1 Woeseiaceae bacterium | reverse complement strand
TCGGCAAGAACGAGAACCTGGTGATCCTGGCATCCCGGTTCCTCTACGGTATCCGCATGATTACGCCGCTGATGCTTGCGATGTCCGGAGTGAGGCCCGCCAAGTTCCTGGTGCTCGACCTGGTGGGCAGCGTCGCGTGGGCGTCCATCTTTGTCGCAATCGGCTATCTTTCCGGCCAGGCGCTGGAGATCGTGGTCGGCGACATCAGGCGCATCGAGATGATCCTGCTCGCTGCACTGGTGGTGCTCGGCGCCATCGCCGTGGTCGTTCACTTTTGGCTGAAGCGGCGCCGGCAGCAAGGCTGATTCGGGAACGCCTTGGTCGCAAAATTTGAAAGTCATCGGGGGGCCATCGACGGAGTCACGTCGAAGTGACGCGACTAACGCCCTTCGTCGCAATGAGTGTGCTGCTGTGGCTGAGCTCGTTGGCCATGGCACAGTCGAACGACGACATCGAAGCGCTGCGCGAGGCCGCGAAGAAGAGTTTCAATCCTCGCAAGATCGGCGCGGGCTATGCGGCGATCATCAACTTCGCCGTCAGTCCCGACATCAGTACGGCGACATTCCATGCCGATGCGGGTGAAGGCATCGTCGATCCGACCCTCAAGGTCACCCGCGTTCCGTTTCGCAAGGTCTTCGACAAGGAGAGGGACGGACCCCGACCGTTCATCGGCGGCTTGTTCGCGTATCAGAACATCGACAGTGGCTTCGTACCCCTGCCCAATGAACAGATCGACGCCGAATGGCAGACCTATGGCGCAACCCTGTCGGGCGGTGTCGAGATCCCGGTCGGCGAAGCATGGAAATTATTTCCCACGCTGAGTCTCGGTTTCGGCAGCCTCGACAACCGCGCCCGGTATTCCGGGCCGGTATCCGAGACCTACCTGCGGCCGGCGCTGCAAGGCATTGTATTCGACTGGGATGCCAAGGCGCTCGTGTACGGCGCCGCGTTCGGCGCGAGTTACGAATACAAGTCGCCCAAACTGCGTATCGAGGCGCTGAGCAGTCTCACCTACCACCGCGTACAGAGTTTCGACACCGCCGCCGATTTCCAGTCCTTTCGCGGCGACGTCACGGCCTTCGACATCGAGCTGAATTTCGTGCGGCCGACGCGAATGAAGATCGACAAATACCCGCTGGCGGTGGTTGCCCTGCTCGGCAACACGACTTTCCTCGGCGCCAATCGCGACGCGCTCGGTTTCAAGGACTTTTTCGAGGCAGGGTTGGCGCTCGAAGCCGACGTCTCGTCGCGCGGTTGGAAGATCCATACGCTGCGCCTCGGCGCCAAGTCGATCGTCGGCGGCGACGTGCATGGCTGGAGTCTGATCCTGAGCTACGGGTACTGACCGGCATCGTCACATCCGGCCGTTGCGTTGCTGCGCCTGTCCGCCAGACCCTGCATCCTTGCCTCGGCCAGCTTGTAGCCGACGTAGTATTTGTACACGTTGCTGACGTAGCCGACCGTCTCCGCGCCGATCTGCCGGGCCGCGATGATCTCGACGTTGTTGAACCAGCGATCCCTGTCGTAGCCTTCCCTGGCCGCCTTGTTGCGCAGCTCTGCAACGCGCCGTGGACCGGCGTTGTACGCGGCGAGTGCCAGCAGCCATCGTTGCAGCGGGTCGAGGTCATCTGCGAAGTACCGATCCGCAAGGAAGCGCATGTACCTGGCGCCGGCATGGATGTTGTCGTCTGCCGAACTGATGTCCGGGATCCCCACATTGGGATCCGCGGCCGTCGAGGGTCTGAGCTGCATGATGCCGACCGCACCGGTGGAACTCGTTGCGTTTTGCCTCAGCCGGGATTCCTGGTAACCCTGCGCCGCGAGCATGAGCCAGTCGAAACCGTATTCTTTTCCGAAGCGCTTGAATGAGGAGATCAGGTCGGCGTATCTCCGCGTGGCTGCCAGGGATGACTGGCAGTGGATGCGCCCGGCATCCTCGAGGTAGCGGTTGAAGGTGTCGTTGCCGACCAGCGTGCCTCGACCGTACTTTCTCAGAAAATCATCGAGCAGGGCGGCAAGCTGAGGGCTGGCGGGCCGATACGCCCAGGCGATGCTGCCTCCGCGATTGACGACGAGGTCATCCCGTACCGTGATGCTCGGGAAGACACCGGCCCAGAATCGGGCCTTGTAGTCGTCGAATACGGTCAGCGAGATCGATCCCGCGGCGAGCATCTCGAGAATGTCTTCTGCCTCGAGCAGTTCGTCGGCCGGCTCGATGGAGATCGGCGCAAGGCCGCGGCCGGCGAATTCTTGCGACAGCCGGGTGAGGTGTTCGTAATAGCTGCTCGATTCGCGGACGTAGATTTCCCTGCCTGCCAGGTCGTCGAGCGATTCGAGCGGCGGGGACGCGGGCCCGGTAACGATCACCTCGTTGATGTCGCGAAGCAGAGGGCGGGTGAATTCGTAGAGTTCCCGCCGGTCGGGCGTCAAGGTGAAATCGCCGGCGGCAAGATCGGCCGTGCCGTCGCTCAGGCCGGCAAGTACACGGTCCCTGCTCACGGGCAGGACGACGACGTGTACAGGGACGTTGCGCCGCCCGAGTTTGTTGTTCAGGTAGCGCTCGAGACGCTGCATGAGTTCGACGATGGCGCCGCGCGGTCTGCCGCGGACGTAGTAATACTGGTAACCGCCGTAGGGCACGAACACGCGAATCAGCCGCCGTTCGACCATCCCCTGCAGGTCGCCCTTCCAGCGCTCCAGGGGCCTGGCGAATGTCTCCGGCAGCTCTTCGAAGGGCAATGCCTGTTCGTTCTGCGGCCCGGCTACGGTAGCTTGCGCTTCGGCGTTATCGCCTTGCACGCCGCTCTCGGCGTGGCTCTTGTCTCCGGTCGGACCGCACGCGCCCGTGACCAGCAGGCACAAGAGACCGGCAATCGCCAATTGGCGGGAGATTCGCCTCATTCAGAAAAAGCCGACGGCAGTCCGGGCCGCTTCCCCGTACGGGATCAAGAATTTCATGTCGCGGTCTCAGGGTAACACGCGCGGCGTCTGCCATCTGCAGCAGCCGCGGAAATGCCGTAACCTCGCATTGAGACATTGCAGGACACAGGCGAGCCGTCACGCTGCTCGTCGTCGATCGTAGAGAGGACCCGATCCATGTCGAAAACCGTTTCCGAGATTCTCGTGGATGCCCTGTACGAGGCAGGGGCGCGGCGCTGTTACGGCATCGTCGGCGATACGATCAATCATCTGACGGACGCGGTGCGCCGGTCGAAGCTGGAATGGGTGCACGTGCGCCACGAGGAAGTCGGCGCCCTGGCGGCGGGCGGCGAGGCGTACATGCGGCGCGAGCTGGCGGTCTGTGCCGGTACCTGCGGTCCGGGGAGCCTGCACTTTCTGAATGGCATCTTCGAGAGTCACCGCAACGGCGCGCCGCTCGTGCTCATCGCTTCCAACGTGGATCGCGCCGAGGAGGGGCTGGGATTCCCGCAGGAGGTCGATCAGCGCAAGCTGTACGAGCAATGTTCGGTCTTCTGCGAGCGTATCGCCCATCCCGATCAGGCGCGCCGCATCGCGGTCATGGCCGCGCAGGCCGCGCTTGCCCGATCCGGCGTCGCGGTCATCGTCGTCAATGGCGACATGTTCCGGCAGAAATCGGAGCACGACCGGCCCTGGCGTATCCATCGCCCGCGGCCGATGGTCCGGCCCGCCGACGAAGAACTCGACGATCTCGCCGCCGCGATCTCTCGAGCGTCGCGGATCACGCTATTCGCCGGTATCGGCGCCCGCGATGCGCGCGACGATGTCGTCGAGCTGGCCTCGCGCCTGCACGCACCCGTCGTGCACACGTCGCGATCGAAGGAGTTCCTCGAACCGGACAATCCCTTCAACGTCGGGATGACCGGGATCCTGGGCAACAGCGCGGGCTACCACGCTGTCGCCGATTGCGACCTGCTGATCTGCCTGGGCACCGACTTCGCCTACACGCAGTTCTATCCCGAGAAGGCGCAGATCGTCCAGGTCGATATCGATCCGCTCAACATCGGCAGGCGCAGCCCGGTCGACCTGGGTCTCGTCGGCGACGTATCGGCCACGCTGCGCGCGTTGTTGCCGCGCCTTACGCAACGCAGCGACGACACGCATCTTCGCCGTGCGCGGGCGCGGTGGGAAAAGGATCTCGAACGCTACGAGGACGATTCGGGCGGAACCGACCCCGAGCTGATTCACCCCCAGCAGCCGGTACGGCTGCTGGACCGGCTGGCGGCCGACGATGCCATCTTTACGGCCGACGGCGGCTCGCCCATGGTCTGGCTGTTACGGCACCTGAAGGCCAACGGGCGGCGGCGCTTCCTGACCTCGCTCTCGCACGGCACGATGGCGAATGCGTATCCGCAGGCCCTGGGCATCGCCAGGGCCTATCCGGGGCGCCAGGTGATCGCCCTGTGCGGTGACGGCGGCCTGACGATGCTGCTCGGCGACATCCTCACGCTCGTGCAGGAGGACATCCCCGTCAAGCTGTTGGTATTCAATAACGGGTCGCTCGGATTCGTGGAGATGGAGCAGCGCGTCGAGGGTCTGCTCGATGCGTTTACGCAGCTGCAAAATCCGGATTTTGCCGAGCTGGCGCGGGTCTGCGGCATGCACGGCGCGCGCGTCGAGACGGGCGACGCGCTGCAGGGCGCCATGGAAAGCTGGTTGCGCCACGACGGGCCGGCACTGCTGGACGTCAAGGTCAGCCGCCTCGAGCTCGTGATGCCCGGCAAGCTCGAAGTCTCGCAGGTCGCATCGAGCGCGCTGTTCGGCGTAAAGGCCGTGCTGGGCGGACGCGCCGACGAGCTGCTCGATCTGCTGCGCGACAATTTTCTTCGCTGATCTCGCCGCCGCATCGGGGCGGAATCACACGCCTGATCTTGCGTTTTTGTGACCTGTGTCGGTTGGCTGGGCGTCGATTGGTCTGTATGCTCGGTCCGATGAGCGCCGGTCGACATGGGTCCCTTTCCTGAACTGCCCCGCAGGCCCGGGCCGGCGGAGTTCGCAAGTGAACTCCCGGCCGCTAAATCCGAATCATTGAGGAAGCCAATCGCGCCAGCGCCGGCGCATGCGCCGCGATCTGATAGCACCCCGTCGCGATTCGCGCAGGCAAGACCCTGGTTGATCTGGATGTCGATTCCCGTCCTCGGCATGATGCTGGTCGCGCTGATTATCTGCTCATTGAACAACTGGGGATTCGATCGGGACGGCTATTGGGTCGTGCAGCGCGACTGGTTCTTCGCGTTGAACAGCGCTTTCACATTTTTCCCCCAGCGAGTCTGGGCGGACATCGCCGAGCTCGGCTCAGGCGACGTATTGCTGCTTCTGCTTTCGCCATTGTTGATCTGGTATCCGAGGTCGTGGGTGGCAATGCTGTTTGCTGCGCCGGTCGCGGCGATACTGTCGGCGATAGCCAAGCATCTTGCCGCCGTGCCTCGACCGGCTGCCGTCCTCGATCTGCAGCAGTTCACAGTGATCGGCGACGTACTGGCCGCGCATAACAGCGTTCCGTCCGGACATTCCATCACCATCGGGGCGGCCGGAATTGCGTTCCTGGCGACCAGGAGCCTCACACCCTCGTGCTGGCGGCAATGGCTGTTGATACTGGTGGTGTTGTGCATCGTCGTCCTGGTCTGCCTGTCCCGGGTGGCGGTCGGCGCACACTGGCCGCTCGACCTGGCGATCGGCGCGGCGTTTGGCTGGATAGCGGGCCTTTGCGGCGCAAGGATGGCGCGATGCTTCTCGAGACCGTGGCGGTGGTCGCGAGCCCCGCACAGCCGTCGCGCACTGGGCGCGGCCTTGTTGTGCGCCAGCCTGATCCTGTTGGCAGTCGGACAGGGCACTTCCTACGCTACCGAGATCCTCTGGCTGGCCGTAATCTGCGGCATGGTGACGTCGTTCTGGCTCGTCGGTGGCAAAGCCGACGCAATTTCACCCGGCGAATCGCGAGATCCTTTAAAACCCAATCCATGATCGAAGAAGAAGTCCGGGCCGGACCAATCAAGACCGATTGGCGCACATGGGTATCGAACGTCAATAGCAGGTTGCGCTGGAACGCAAGCGCGGCCAGGTTCATCGTCGTAATCGCGCTGGTGAACGCGGTCGTCTATCAGAAGCCGCTGTACTCATTTGCTCTTGCGAACCTCGACCTGCCATCCGCAGTCGGTTTGCTGACGCTGATTACGATGTTCGTTTTGGTGTTCGCCGTCAGCGCTGCGATTCTTTCGCTGCTGGCCTTGCTGACGCACCGCTTGTTGAAGCCGATCTGCATGCTGCTGGCCCTCGGCAACTCGGCAGCGCTGTATTTCGTCACGACCTATCGCGTGATACTGGATAAGTCGATGATGGGCAACGTGTTCAACACGGATACCTCCGAAGCGCTCGGACTGTTCCATCCGATGTTGTTGTTGTATGTATTTGTTCTCGGCGTCATCCCCTGCTGGTTGCTGGTGAATGCGCGCGTGCAAAAGACCCCCAGATGGCGTGTCGCGACGCTCGCCGCCGCTACCGTTGTCGCTGCGCTCGGCTGGAACTACGTCGCATCGAGTACCTGGCTGTGGTTCGACGATCACGCGAAGCGACTGGGCGGCATGGTCATGCCGTGGTCCTGGGTCGTGAACGCAATGCGTCACGAGATAACGGACCTGCGCAGTAACCGGCAACCGATCCTGTTGCCGCCGGCGAGCTTCGAGGATGACGGCAAGACGGTCGTAGTCCTGGTGATCGGTGAGGCGGCGCGGGCGCAGAATTTTTCACTCTACGGTTACGACAGGCCCACCAACCCGCTGTTGTCCCAATCGGGTGTCGTCGCGCTCAGGGACACGGTCGCTTGCTCGACCTATACGACGGCGTCGCTGCGCTGCATCCTGTCTCCAGAGGACACCAGTTCTCCGTTTGCGAAGAATCTCGAGCCCCTGCCGAGTTATCTGCATCGGTTTGGTGCGGATGTGATCTGGCGAGCCCGGAACTGGGGCGAACCGCCGGTGCAGGTTACGGATTATCAACGTGTCGGCGAGCTCAAGGCGCACTGCAAACGCGATGACTGCGATTACGATGGAGCCTTGCTGGCCGGCTTGTCGCAGCGCATCGAATCGTCAAAGCAGAAGAAGGTCTTCGTGGTGCTTCACCAGAAGGGCAGTCACGGGCCGTCCTACAATGCCGAATATCCCGAACGATTCCAGGTCTTCAAACCCGTCTGCGATTCCGTCGAATTGCAGAATTGCACGCCCGAGTCGCTGTTGAATGCCTATGACAACACGATCGTGTACACCGACTATTTCCTCAACGAAGTCATTGGCATCCTGTCCAACATGGGGGATACGCCCACATTGCTGATCTATATCTCCGATCACGGCGAGTCGCTCGGAGAGTACGGCCTCTACCTGCACGGCACGCCGTTTTCGATTGCGCCGGACGAACAGAAGGACGTGCCGTTCATCGTATGGATGTCGCCCGCATTCATCGGGCAAAAGGGCATATCCGTCGCCCGGATGGCAGCGCAGGAACATCACTCGCAATTGAACGTCTTCCACAGCGTATTGGGTGCGTTCGGGGTGCACAGCGAAGCGTACGACAGTCGACTCGATATCTTCAGTAGTGCCGACGAAGCTTTCCGCGATCAGCCCGGTGAGCCTTGAGACTCATCGCCGTGGAGCATCGGAGTGAAGCAGGATGCGGTCCGGACGTCAGACCAGGAACGCCGGAAAGCGAGGATATCTTCTCTCCGACCCGGAGATTCGCTTAGAATCCGGGTAGCTTCAGTTTGCGCCTCGCCCGGCCCAAAGCGAGGCGCAACTGTCAGGCTCGCGGGTGTAGTTCAATGGTAGAACCTCAGCTTCCCAAGCTGATGATGAGGGTTCGATTCCCTTCACCCGCTCCAACCCACGTCGCTCCGGGCTGAGGGCCACCAGTGACCGCGCAGCCGCTGCGGTCCCCGAAGAAACATAATCCCGGCGCATCCCGGCAACCGGCCCGGGTTTTTGGGCGGGCGATAAAAAGTGTACAGCCCTTCCCATGCATGCTATTTCTGCTCGCCGGCGCCCGCACAAGCAGACCAAGCAAACGGGTGTCCCTTTTAGAACCGGTCCGGCTGGATGACGTCACCCGTCTTCAATCTTCAGTTGTCGCTCGTGCTGACGAGCCTCATGATCGCGACGATCTTCTTCATCGCGTGGAAATCGCTCGGTCACCGTTCGCACGCGTTGACCTGGTCCTTCGCGTTCCTGGCCGGGGCGATCTTCTGGCTCATGGTGATGTTCCCCGCCTGGTTTCCGAGCTTCGAATCCTGGTGGCTGGGTGCCAACGCCTTCGGCTTCATACTCGTGACGCTCGGCCTGCGTGCACACTGCCAGCGCACGAATTGCCGCTACCTGCCGGCGAGCCTGTGGCCGCTGGCGGCGGTCTGTTACGGGGCGGTCGTCTGGACGACGGCCGTGCAGCCGCACGCCGGGCTCAGCGTCGCGATCCTGCCGCTCGTCTCGGCCACGAGTCTCGTCCTGTCCGCGCTGATGGTCGTACGGCACCGCCGGCACCCGCTGCCGGCCGAGTGGGCGGCGGCGATCATGATGACGCTGTTCGCGCTGGGCCAGTACCTGGCGGCGCTGTTCCTCGTCGGGCTGGGTCCCGACCGGGCGCTCGTGTTCGGGCAGATATTCGAGCGGCCGACCTTCCTCGCGATGCCCGCGGGCTTCGTCGGTGTCGCGATGTTCATCATCTTCATGCTCGCCTCGGACCTGTCCGAAGAGATGAAGAACATCGCCGTCCGCGATCAGCTCACGGGGCTCCTGAACCGGCGCGGTTTCCGTGACCAGGCGGCCAGGGCGTTCGCGTCCGCCCGCCGCGGCGGCCTACCCGTGTCCGTGATCATGACCGATCTCGATCACTTCAAGGACGTCAACGACGAATTCGGCCATGCCGCCGGCGACATGGCGCTCGAGCACTTCGCAACGCTGCTCACGGAGGGCCGCCGCGCCGAGGATTTCGCGGCCCGGATGGGCGGTGAGGAATTCGCGCTGGTGCTGCCCGGTACGACGCTCGAGCTCAGCATCGGCATTGCCGACGAGCTCCGGGAACGGCTCGCGGAGCGGCCGTTGATCTCGGAAGGCCGCCCGATCCGGATGACGGCGAGCTTCGGTGTCGCGACGATCTCCGACCGGGATTCGAGCCTGTCCGACATCATCGTTCGCGCCGACCGGGCGCTGTACCGTTCGAAGCGGGCCGGCCGCAACCGCGTCGATCTGGAGTCCTCGCAGATCATGCGCGCGCCCGATGGTACGCTAAAGGCCTTGGCTCGCTAGCACCACCGCAGCCGGCATGCCGAAGAGCTACTGCGGGCCGAGTTTCTCGGTCGTGAACAGTCCCTTCAGCTTGCGGCCGAACGCCGCCAGCCCCGCCACGAGCAGGACGCCGAACTTCTTGAGCAGCAACAGGCCCGCCGTCAACAGGCCGGTCTTGGCGGCGATCTTGCCGGCGACCAGTGCGCCGAGGCCGTAAGCCGCCACTTCGTCGATGCTCGGGTCGAAGTCGACGTAGCGGCTGCCCTCGTTAAACTCGGCCATCGCGAGCACATCGTCGCGATTCGAGTTGATCTCGGCAAGCTGGCTGCCGGCCGCGATGAATGTCATCGTCAGGATGCCGCGGCGGCCCAGCGCGCGGATCTCGTAATTCAGCGTCGGCTCATCACTGCCATCGAAACTCAGTTCCTTGGCCCAATACAGTTTCTTGGAGACCGGGTCGTAATGCGGCGGTTCCGCCCAGCCGAGCAGTTCGATCGCCGGATATCCCTGGGCGACGCGATCCGGATTCGCGTCGTGGATATCGGATTGCATTTCTTCGAGCAGGTCGTCGTAGTCGATCTTCGTCGCGTCCTTGTCCGACACGTAACCGTCGGCCATGTAATCGATCGTGACGGCCCAGCCGTCGGCATCCATCGGCGAGTAGTCCGACGGGATCAGCATGCCGAGGACGTCCTGGCCCGGCGGGTTGCCCCACAGGTCGACCAGTACCGACTCGGAATCCCGGGCGCCGAGGAAGTAGAACTCGTCGGGCACGTGCAGCGTAGCGAGATTGTCGCCGAGCACGATGTCGCCGTGCTGCGGATCGAGCGATTCCAGGATGCTCCTGTAATGCTGGATCTGCTGCTGGTCTTCGGGCGACAGCTCGACGGTCTCGTCGTCCTGGGCGAACGCGCCCGGGGCGAGGAACGCCAGCATGACGGCGGCAAGCGGCAGCCGGCTCGGTGCAAGGATCGACATGACGGTTCCCCGGCAGCGAAGAGTCGCTCCGACTATAGCCAATCGGGGCCGAATCGGCCTGAAACTGTGTCACACTCCACCGCCATGCAACCCGCCATCAGCATCAGGGGCCTCACGAAGACCTACGCCGGCGGCCTCACGGCACTCGATTCGGTCGACCTCGACATCGCTCGCGGCGAGATCTTCGGCTTGCTGGGCCCGAACGGCGCCGGCAAGACGACGCTGATCAATATCGTCTGCGGCATCGTCACCAAGACGGTCGGGACGGTCCTCGTCGACGGCCACGACGTCGTCCGGGACTACCGGGCGACGCGGTCGAAGATCGGCCTCGTGCCGCAGGAGTTGCCGACGGAGACGTTCGAGACGCCCTGGAACGTGACCCGCTTCAGCCGCGGCCTGTTCGGCAAGCCCGACGACCCGGCACACCTGGAACGCGTGCTGAAATTGCTCGGGCTGTGGGCCAAGAAGGACGAGAAGATCATGATGCTGTCGGGCGGCATGAAGCGCCGGGTGCTGATCGCCAAGGCGCTGGCGCACGAGCCGGAGATCCTGTTTCTGGACGAACCCACGGCGGGCGTCGACGTGGAACTGCGGCAGGAAATGTGGAACGCGGTGCAGAAGCTGCGTGAGACCGGGGTGACGGTGATCCTCACGACGCACTACATCGAGGAGGCCGAACGTCTCGCCGACCGTGTCGGCGTGATCAATCACGGTAAGGTCATCCTGGTCGAGGAGAAGAACCGCCTGATGCGTGAACTCGGCAAGAAAGAGCTCGTCCTGCAGCTGGCGCAGCCGCTCGAGGGTATCCCCGCACAGCTTGCCGAATACGGACTCGAGCTCAACGGCGACGGCGACGAGCTGACCTATCACTACGATACGAAGCAGGATCACACCGGTATTACGGCGTTGCTGGCCGCGCTGAGCGAGGCCGGGATTCGTTTCAACGACCTGCAGACGTCGCAGACTTCGCTGGAGGAGATCTTCGTGGGCCTGGTGAGCGACAAGCGATGAATTTCTACGCCGTGAGGGCGATCTACCGGACCGAGATGGCGCGCATGCGGCGCACGCTCGTGCAAAGCATCGTCGCGCCGGTGTTGTCGACGTCACTCTATTTCGTGATCTTCGGTGCCGC
>JBAUVS010000595.1:0-4089 GCA_049583345.1 Woeseiaceae bacterium | reverse complement strand
CCGGCTGCGTGACGACGGTCTCGCCGAGTCGCTCCGGCGGGCCGTACTGCGTCAGACGCCACAGGTCGTAGCCCAGGACCTCGCTGGCCTCGGCGTACGTGTCTTCGATCTCGTGGAATTTTTCGGCCAGATCGGCCTGCATGCCCTGCGATTGGGATCCCTGTCCGGGAAACACCATGGCCATGGACAAGTCGCTCTCCCTTCAGAGGCCCCCAAGCCCGCGATTATATAGATGCCGGCGCCCGGACTCTAATCCGAAACGGGCCGGCGCCGGCGCAACACGGCGCCGGCAGCGGCGCCGGCGACCGCACCGTACAGATGCGCCGCGGTGATCACGTGGCCGCCGGTCGATGCTTCGGAGCCGGGCAACGGACCGACGAGCCGCTCCCAGCCCAGCTTGGCCAGCAGCAGCACGGCGAGGGCCGCCAGCTCGGGGCGGTCCCTGCCGAGACCCGCCACGATCCCCGCCGCGAGCAGTCCGTGCACCACGCCGGACAGCCCGACGTACCAGACGAGCTGCGGTTCGAGGAACCAGAAGCCGGCGTCGATCCCGATCACGACGGTGCCGAGCACCGCCAGCCACCGCAGCGGGCCGAGGCAGCCGCCGACGAGGAACCAGACGAGCAGCAGGCCGGTCGAATCAAGCAGGAAATGCGACCAGCCGAGATGGACGAAATGCGCGCTGACGAGTCGCCAGGCCTGGCCCGCCGCGATCGCGCCGCGGTCGAAGGCCAGCGCTTCGCGGGCGGAATCTCCCGCCGCGGCGAGTCCGGCCGAGACCACCAGGATGGCGACGGGAAGGGCCCAGACGGCCAGTCCGCTGCGGCTTCGGTCGACTAGGCGTAACCCCATGTTTGATATACTGACGTTTAAGCTTCTGAGCAGTCAATTTCGGCGGCGGCGCCGTCGTGGAGATACGAGAGTGAAACGTGATTCGGGCCTGCCCTCCGGCCAGGCCGGCTTTACCCTGATCGAAATCATGGTGGTGGTCATCATCATCGGTATCCTTGCCGCCATCGTGGCACCCAACGTCATCGGGCGCATCGACGATGCGCAGATCACCAAGGCGAAGGCCGACATCCGCGGTTACGAGAACGCGCTCAAATTCTACCGCCTCGACAACTTCGCCTATCCCACCGCCGAGCAGGGCCTGCAGGCGCTGGTCACCAAGCCGAACGATCCGAACCTGAAGAACTGGAAGCCCGGCGGGTATATCGACCGCCTCACCAAGGATCCCTGGGGCAACGACTATCTGTACCAGAATCCCGGCAATCACGGCGAGATCGACATCTATACGCTGGGCAAGGACGGGCGTCCGGGCGGCGAAGGCATCGACGCCGACATTGGCAACTGGGACGTCGACGAATAGGCGCCGGTTTGCCGCCTTCGCGTGCGGACCTCATGACCACGCGCTATAAAATCCGTGCATTCACGCTGATCGAGATCCTGGTCGTGGTGGCCGTCGTCGCGATTATCGTGTCCGTCGTCCTGCTCTCGATCGGGCTGCTCGGCAACAATCGCGACCTGGATACCGAAGCCCGGCGCCTGACGTCGCTGGTCGCCGAGGCACAGAACGAGGCGACGCTGGAGGGCCGCGAGTTCGGTCTCGAATTCATGAACGGTGCCTACCGCTTCGTCGAGTTCGATCCGCTGACCGAGCGCTGGGTCGAGATCACCGACGACGACCTGTTCCGGTTGCGGCGGCTGCCCGACGATGTGGAGTTCGTGTTGACGCTCGAGGGGCGCAAGGTGCAGCTGCAGGACCAGCCTGCAAAGATCGACGACCCGGGCAAGGACAAAGACAAGAACGACATGCGCAATGCCGACCTGACCCAGCGCTACGAGCCGCACGTCATGATCTTCTCCAGCGGGGACGCCACGCCGTTCCAGCTTGCGATCCGACGCGTGAACTCGGATCAGTCGATCGTGCTGCAGGGCGACGTGACCGGCGCGATCGAAACCGCGTCTCCGGAGAGCTGAGCTGTGCCTCGACGCCACCGGCAAGCCGGTTTCACGCTCCTCGAGGTCATGGTGGCACTGGTCGTGGTTGCGCTCGCGCTGACGGCCGTCGCGGCGAGCATGAGCCAGATGGTCGATGCCGCCGGGACGATGCGCGAGCGCACCTTCGCGAGCTGGATCGCCCAGAACAAGATCGCCGAGATGCGGCTGGCCAACGTCATCCCGAAAGTCTCCGAGACGACCGGCGAAGTCGATTACGCGGGGACGACCTGGGGCTGGCGTGCCGTCGTCTCCGAGACGGGCGTCGAAAACCTGTTCCGCCTCGACGTCACGGTAACGCACGCCGGCAGTGACGACGCGATACGCACGGAGACCGGTTTCATCGGCGAGCCGGTCATCCCGGGCCAGAGCAACAGGATCTGGAACGCGACGCCCGTGTACTCCGGAGAGACGCGATGACTCGCCGCCAATGCGCCGGCTTCACCCTGATCGAGATCCTCGTGGCGGTCGCCGTGTTCGGATTACTCGCCACATTTGCCTACGCCACGCTCGGCCAGACGCTCGACAATGCCACCATGCTCACCGACCGCATGGATCGCCTGGAGGCGGTGCAGCGCACGGTGCGGTTCCTCGGCGACGACCTGTTGCAGGCGGCGCCGCGGCCGGTGCGGGGCGATCTCGGCGACAATTACGTGCCGGCGATCAGCACCAGCCTCACCGGCGACTTCGCGCTCGAGCTGACGCACGGCGGCTGGAGCAATCCGGCCGGCCTGCCGCGCGGCACGCTGCAACGGTCGGCGTACCGGATCGAAGACGGCAAGCTCATCCGGTACCACTGGAACGTGCTCGACCGGACTTTCTCGAATCAGCCCGTCGCGACGGTGCTGCTGGACGACGTCGAGAGCCTGGCATTCCATTTCCTGCAGGCCGACGGCAAATGGAGCGACACCTGGCCGCCCGAGGGCGCGCCCGCCGCGCTCGGCCTGCGCGCAAGGCCGCGTGCCGTGCAGTTCGTGCTGACGCTCACTGACGAGGGCGAAATCAGCCGCCTGATCGAGGTGGCGCCGTGACGCCGGCGCGCCGGAATCGCGGCGTGGCGCTGATTACGGCCGTGCTGATCGCCGCGCTGGCCGGCTCCGTCGCTTCCCGGCTGGCCTGGGATAACGCGCTGGAGGTGCGCCGCACGAGCGTCGCACTGATCCGCGACCAGGCGATCCAGATCGCGCTGGGCGCCGAGAACTGGCTGGAGCTGATTCTCGCGCAGGACCTCGAGGATTCGGAGACGGATCATCTCGGCGAGATCTGGGCCGCCGACCTGCCCGGCCTGCCGATCGAAGGGGTCGAGAACGGCGAGGTGTTCGGCAAGGTCGAGGACCTGCAGGGCCGCTTCAACATCAACAATCTCATCGGCGAGGACGGCAAGGTCGACCCGACGTCGCTGGCCCAGTTCCAGCGCCTGCTCGTTGCACTCGGCCTGGACCCGCGTTTCGCGACCATCGCCGCGGACTGGCTGGATGCCGATCAGAACCCGTCGTTCCCGGACGGCGCCGAGGATTCGATCTATACCGGTTTCATTCCGCCGTACCGGACCGCCGACCAGCTCGTCTCCAGCACCAGCGAACTCGGCGCACTGCAGGGCATGGACAAGGCGAGCCTCGACCTGCTGCTGCCGCACATCACAGCGCTACCCAAACGCACGACCATCAACGTGAACACGGCCACCGGGCCGGTGCTGCAGTCGCTCGACGAGAACATGACGACTGCCCAGGTCGAGCAGCTCATGAGCGAACGCGCGGATTCCGGTTTCGCGGACGTGAAGAACACGTTCTCGCCGCTGGTTGCGAAGGAGGTTCTGAGTCAGATCGACGACAGCACGCAGTTCTTCCAATTGAAGCTCGTCGTCCGGATTGATACCGTTCGCATCACCTATTACAGCTTGCTGGAGCGCGGTCCCCGCGGCGACGTAGTGCCGATCCTGCGCAGCCTGGGGACGACCTGACGATGTCGGAGTATCTGGTCATTCGACTCCATGACGACCGCGATGCCGCGGCGAGCTGGATCGTCGTCGACGGCAACGGTACGCGGCTCGGCCCGCCCGCCGCCGGGCCGCTCGCCGACGCGGTGCCCGAC
>JBAUVS010000594.1:0-4186 GCA_049583345.1 Woeseiaceae bacterium | reverse complement strand
CGAATGGCACGCTCGCGGTCGCGGACCGCAGCTTCACCGCCGACCTGGTGCTGGCAGGCTCGAGCGTTCCGGGCGCCGACCTCGATGCGGTCGTCGGCAACATCATAAGCCGTGACGGCAATACGTTGACGATCCGCGGTGCCTCGGTCGTGCCGCGGTGGGACGCGAGCGACTGGCACGTGCACTTCCACGACGACGTCGTGGTCGAGGTCGGTCCCGACACGAAAGTGTTCATGGACGGCGATCCGCAGGCACAACACGATATCGGAGACCTGTCCATCGGCCAGCGCGTGACCGTCCTCGGCGACCGGTCGGCGACGACGATGGATCCGGCCGCACCGGTCATCCGCTTCGATGCGACCGAAGGCGCGGTGCGCATGCACGTCACGCAGATCGCAGGCGTCGTCAACGGCATCCTGCCCGGGCAGGCCGACATCACCCTGTACTCGATCGACCGGCGCCGGGCCGGGATCTTCGACTTCGCCGGTACCGGACCGTCGCCGGATCTCGACGCGGACCCGGAACACTACGAAGTGCTCACGTCGGACCTCGATACGACGAAGCTGGCGGTCGGACAGCCGGTCTCCGTGCGCGGTTTCCCGACGGCGTTCGGGATGGCACCGCCCGACTTCTCCGGGCGCGCCGTGATCGATTACAGCGACGAGCGCAGCGTACTCGGCGTCGGTTGGGGCAGCGCAGGGACGATCGCGCCGTTCCTCAGCATCGGATCCGACGGTCTCGTGCTGGACAACGGCAACGCGGACATCGATGCACGCCATTTCATCAAGCAAGGCCCGGTGCTGGTCGATCTGACGGCGCTCGACTCCGACACGACGATCGTGCCGCGTGCCACGGACCGTATGCTGTTCGCGATCCGCACGGCCGACAGCCTGCGCCTGTACTCGAACTGGGACGATTTCGTGGCGGACCTGACCACGAGCCTGGACGGCGCGACGACGGCGCGTTCGATGTACGCCTACGGCCGCTATGACGCCGGCGCGAACACGCTCACGGCCTACAAGCTGGGCGTGATCCTGCTGGAGCCCTGATACCTCGTCATTGCGAGGAGTGCAACGACGAAGCAATCCATCCGAAGGCCGCGCGCCACGGGTGGATTGCTTCGCTTCGCTCGCAATGACGACGAGTCCCGCCGGCCCGTGTGATCAGCTGCGACGCGTCTGGGATTCCGCCTGCACGTCGGCCAGGTAAGCCCGTACCTCCCCACGCAGCTTCGTCTCCTCGTCCTGCCATCGCTGCATCGCCGCCTGGATTCTCGGATCCGCGACGACCTGCGCATATTCGGACTCGGCGAGCTTCCGTTGCCACCCGAGATTGGCTGCGACCGACTGGCTGAATAATCGATTGAGTGCGACGTCGACCGCCTGCTTTACCTCGCCGCGCATGGCGAGGATGGCGACGGCCGAATACGGGTCCTTTGCAGGATCCATACCCGCAATTTCGGAATTGCGGATGACGCGGTCGAGCCGCCGCAATACCTCGTCCCTGGGCAGCGTCGCAACCCACGCGTCAAACGCGATCTGCTGCACGTGACGATACTTGGGCGGGGCACTGGCAGCATCGACGTCGAAGATACCCGGCGCAACGGATTCGAGGTAATCGGTCGCCTCGGGGACGGTCCCGTGCCGGACCGCGTCACGGAGTACTTGCTGAACGGCGGCGGTAAATGCGAACTGGCGGTCGTCGATGCCATCGGCGATCGCATGACGCGCGCTGGCGACCGCCTGCTCGTCGTCGCCGACGGCCAGCGCCCGCAGCAACTCGAGGCGGTACGCAATCGAGCTGCGCGGCGCGATCGCCATGACCCTCGCACGAAAATCGTCGGCTTCCTCGACGAGGCCGAGCTCGTAGAGGAACGCGGCCAGCAGGCCGGGCAGTTCCTGGTCCCGGGGATCGACCTTGATGGCCTGCAGGAACTTCTGCACGAACTCGACGCCGTCACCCCGATGCAGGCTGATCGCCGCGAGACTCGTGTAGGCGTTCGGCTGCGCCGGCTCAATGTCCAGGGATTTCTCGAGCGCCGCCTGTGCCTCGTCCCAGCGTTCGAGACCGAGATACGTCAATCCTAGCTCGAAGTGGAGCCGCGGATTGAACCGGTCCCGCGACAGGGCCTCCTCGAGGACCGGCAAGGCGTCCGCGACCTGGTCGGTGCGCTGCAGGGCACGCACGAGCAACATGCGTACCTGCAGCTCGTCCGGCGCCTCTTTCACCAGGCGCTGCAGCTCGGTTGCGGCGCCGCGCAACGCCCGCTCGTCGCCCGCGTCGGCCTCCATCGAGGCCTCGGTGAACAGGTGAGTCGCCCGGGCCACCGCGTCATCCGGATTCGCCGCCAGCACCTGGTCGGTGATCGCGACAATCTCCGGATAGCCTGCGCCCTTGTCCATGAGACCGGTATCGACCTCGTGCAGGTAGACCGTCGCGAGTTCGGTCTTCGCATCGAGGAAACCGGGATCGATCAGCAGCGCCCCTTTCAGCAGGTCTTCGGCCGCCTTGAGGCCACCGAAGGAATACTTGACACGCTCCTTGCGCGCCATCAGGAAGAGATCGTACGCATCCGAGTTCTCGGTATCGACGCCGGTCAGTTTCGTCGCGGCGCCATCGCCGAGCAACGACTGGGACAGGGCGAACCCGACCTTTTCGGCGATCTCATCCTGGATGCGGAAGATATCGTCGAGTGTGCGGTCGAAACTCTCCGACCAGAGCTGGAATCCGTCGCTGGCGCGGACAAGCTGGGCGGTGACGCGAACCCGGTCGCCCGAACGCTGGACGCTGCCCTCGAGTACGTTCGCGACGCCGAGCGCGGCGGCGATCTCCTGAATACTCTTGTTCTGGTTCCTGAACGCGAAACTCGACGTCCTGCCGGCGACCTTGAGATTCGGGATCTCCGACAGCATGTGCAGGAGCGTCTCGGTCAGCCCGTCGGAGAAATATTCGTTGTCGTCGTCGTTCGACAGGTTATCGAAAGGTAGGACGGCGACCGACGCAATATCGGCCGTGGCCAACGGGGGCGTCCCGGGACTCGTCGTGTGGTGGGCCGTGACCAGAGCGGCCGCGACGACTGCCAGAAACACGACGGTAACCGTGACGTAGTCGCGCTTGCGGATCGATTGCCGCGGCACGTCCCCCTCGCCGGGGTCGTGATCGCGAATGATGCCTTCGGGCGTCATCTCGTAGAACCAGGAGACCACGACCGTCGGGATGAAACCGAATGCGAATATCAGGATGACGGCCCGGACGGTCCATTGCGGTGCGCCGAGCGCCGGCAGGGTTGCCGACAATACCTCTGTGAGCAGCCAGCCGACCACGAGATAGGTGGCGGCAACCTGGAACACGTTGCGGCGTTTGAGTTCTTTGACGAGCTGCATGGTCGAGATCGGGAGTGGCTGTGCGGAATTAGTGTCCTGTCCGGTTAATGCGCATGATTTCAGAATCCGTGACGACCGGACGGGACACTAGCTTACACCAGAGCGAAGCGGCTTTTTCGGCCGCGAGATAGGACTTGGATGCCGCAACCGCGGCTTTCGTTAATGTTGCTCTTCGACCCGCCGGTCCGCCGCCGGTTCGGTGAACACCCAGGCACCGTAGCCAACCACCCGCCGCCGATCACCGGCCGTGTCGCCGGAATTCCTGAGATCCAGCGTCTCCACCGCGAGACCCCGGCGCCTGGCGGCCACGAGGAGGCCGCCGACCGGAGTCGCGCCACAGGCCTCGTCGTGACCGACGCTGCCCGCGTCGAGCCGTTCGATCGACTGCCGGGTCTGGTCGTCGACCGCACGCGCGGCTTCGTAGCTCAGGTAGTGCGTGAGGTCGGAGCTGATCACGATGAGGGTTTCCGGACCGTCCCAGAGCGCATCCAGCACCTCGGCGACCTCGTGGTGAGTCGCGCTGCCGACCACCATGGGTATCAGCGCGAATTCACCCAGGACGGACTGCAGGAACGGCAGATGCACCTCGAGGCTGTGCTCGAGCTGGTGCGTCGCATCGAAGACCTTGACTTGCGGCAGGCGGAGTCCGGCCATCGCCGCTTTGTCGAGACGCACATCGCCAAGCGGCGTACGGAACACGTCGGCACCGGGCAGCGCGAGTCCGCGCACGGGGACCCGATGGCAGGGCCCCAGCAGGACGACACGGCGGTAGCGGTCGCGGTATGGCGTGAGGCGGGCATAGG
>JBAUVS010000593.1:0-4282 GCA_049583345.1 Woeseiaceae bacterium | reverse complement strand
TCGCGAATCACCTCGGCGTGAAATACCGCGAGGGTTTCATCAAGAATCGCTACGTCGGACGCACCTTCATCATGCCCGGGCAGGCGGAGCGGGCGCGGTCCGTGCGGCACAAACTCAATGCGATCGGCCTCGAGTTCGCGAAGAAGAACGTGCTGCTCGTGGACGACTCGATCGTGCGCGGCACGACCTCGCGCCAGATCATCCGGCTGGCGAGGGAGGCGGGTGCGCGCAAGGTGTATTTTGCATCCGCCGCACCGCCGGTCCGCTTCCCGAATGTCTACGGTATCGACATGCCCGCCGCCGACGAACTGATCGCCAACGGCCGCACGGTCGAGGAGATCCAGGAACTCATCGGTGCGGACCGGCTGATCTACCAGGACCTGCACGGATTGATCCGTTCCGTGAAGCACGACAATTCCACGATCACGGAATTTGATACTTCCTGTTTCTCCGGCGAATATGTCACCGGGGACGTGACGGACGAATACCTGCATGAAGTCGAGAGGCGGCGCAATGACGCTGCGAAGCAACGGCGCGAGGCCAAACGCAGGGGGCTGCTCGCTCCCGGCGCGGACAAAGCTGCGGACGGCACCGTTGCGGGCAGGACGGGCAAAGCCGTCGGCATGTAGCGTCGCGCGCGGGCGGGGGGCGCCGCGGTGAGCATCAAGATCATGATCATCGACGGGCAGGCGGAATTCCGCAGCCTGCTCACGCACCACGTCAACACGCACTGGCCCGAGGCCGTGATCACGTCGTTCGATCCCGCCGAGGCCGGCAATCTGCCCGACGAATTCTCCGGAGCCGGCAACGACATCGTCCTGCTCGGCAACCGGCTCGGGGATCGCGAGGGCCTGGTCGTGCTGCGGCAATTCTGCCGCACCGCGGGCTTCCCGCCGGTCATCTATTTCGGTGTCGGCGAGGAAGAGGCGGCCGCGAAGCGGGTCGGGGCCGCGGGCTTCATCCGGCGCGAGCGCGTGCGCCACGATGTGCTGTCGGTGACGCTTTCCGACATCCTGAAAGCGCAGCGCAAGGTCGCCTCGACGGGCTCCCTGTTCGTCGGCGACGAGCGCACCGGCATCCATCCGCTGATCCGCGGCTATCTGCTGATCAAGAAGCTGAATGCGAGCGCGCATTCGGCGATCTACCTCGCCGAACGCGAGGCGACGGGGATCAAGGTCGTGCTCAAGGTCCTGCGGCAGGTCCCGGACATTGCCGACGGCATCGGCGCGTTCGATCGTTTCCTGCAGGAGTACGAACTGATCGCCGAGATCGACCACCCGAACATCGTCAAGATCTACGATCTCGGCGTCGGCGACGATCACGCGCACATCGCGATGGAATACCTCGGCGGCGGTGACCTGAAGCAGCGCATCGCGGCGGGGATCGCCGGACCCAAGGCCGTCGGCTACCTGCGCCAGATCGCGAGCGCACTCGCGGAGGTACACGCCGTCGGCATCCTGCATCGCGATCTCAAGCCCGGCAACATCATGTTGCGCGAGGACGACTCCATCGCACTGATCGATTTCGGGCTGGCCAAGCGCATGCGGCTGGAGATGGAGATGACCGACGAGGGCGAAATCTTCGGCACGCCGTACTATATGAGTCCCGAGCAGGGTCACGGCAACGGCGTCGATCATCGCAGCGATATTTACAGCCTCGGCGTCATCTTCTACGAGATGCTGACCGGCACGAAGCCGTTCCGCGCCGACACGGCCATGGGCATCATCTATCAGCACGCGAAAGCGCCGGTGCCGCTGCTCTCGGCCCGCTTCGCGCGCTACCAGGCGATCCTCAACATGATGCTGGCCAAGGACCCGGACGACCGGCTGCAGTCCGCCGAGGAGGTCGCCGAATGGCTGTAGGAGCGGCACTTGCCGCCGCGACCCTTGCCACGGATCTTGCGCTGGTACCCACGCCCGACGCCTGGCTCGACGCGGCCCTCGAACACCTGCCGGACCTCCTCGTCGATCACGCCAATTGCGAACTCAAGGCCGCCTCGACGGCACTCGGGTTCCTGTACCGCTACCCCGAGCGGCCGGCGCTCGCGCAGCGCATGTCACGGCTCGCGCGCGAGGAGCTGCGTCATTACGAACAGGTGCGCCGCCTCATCGCGGACCGCGGCGAGCGGTTTACCCGGCTCACCGCGTCGCGCTACGCGGGCGCCCTGCGCGAGGCGGTGCGCGAGGACGAGCCCGGCAAGCTGCTGGACCTGCTGCTCGTCGCCGCCGTGATCGAGGCGCGGTCCTGCGAACGCTTCGCCGCGCTGGCACCGCGGCTGCCGGACATTCTCGGCCGGTTCTATGCGGGCCTGCTCGAATCCGAGGCCCGTCATTTCGAGAATTACCTTGCGCTCGCGAAGAGAGAGACCGGCGCGAGCGAGGCGGCGATCGAGGCGCGGCTCGGCGCATTCCGCGCGATCGACGAGCGGCTGGTCACGCAACCCGACCCGCAGTTCCGTTTCCACTCGGGCGTGCCCCAATAACGCCTTATCGCGGCATGGATTCCAGCCGCGGCCCGCGCGAATCCCAGCGCACGACGCTGCCCTGCCGGTACCAGTCGCCGAGCACGATACGCTGTGCCCTGCGGTTGCCGAGATCGACCGTGTGCACGGCGGGTCGATGCGTGTGGCCGTGCAACAGCACGTCGACGTTGTGTTCGCGGATCATCTTCTCGACGGCCTGCGCGTTGACGTCCATGATGTCGAGGCTCATGTTGATCGTCTGCTCGAGGCTCTGGCGGCGTGCCTCGGCCGCGATCCGCAGGCGCTCCTTCAAGGGCTTCGCGCGCATCTTCGCCTGCCATTCCGGGTCGCGCGTCATCTTGCGGACCTTTTGATACTGGATGTCGTCGGTGCACAGCAGGTCACCGTGGCTGAGCAGTACCTTGCGGCCGTACATGTCGACCCGGAAAGGATCCTCGAGGATCTTGACGCCGGTCTCGTTCGAGAATTCTCTGCCCACCATGAAATCGCGGTTGCCGTGCATGAAGTAGACGGGCACGCCGCGGTCGACGAGCTTGCGCAGCGCCCGCTTGATCGTGAAGTAATGCGTGTTCGGGTCGTCGTCGCCCACCCAGGCTTCGAAGAGGTCACCGAGGATGTAGAGTTCCTCGCAGTCCCTGGTTTCATTCTCCATGAACTCGAGGAATTGTTTGGCGATGTCGGGACGCTCGGCCTCCAGGTGCAGATCGGAGATGAAGAGCGTCGTCATCGGCGCTTACTTGAACGTGTAGCGTGACATCTTCTTGATGACGACGGGCACGAGCGGCACGTCGGACTGGAACGGACCCTGCGCACCGGTTTTCCCGGAGACGATCTTGTCGACGACGTCCATGCCCTCGATGACCTGCCCGAACACCGTGTATCCCCAGCGCCCGTCCCGGCCTTTCTTCTGCGGATCGAGTCGTCCGTTGTCGACCACGTTGATAAAGAACTGCGCATTCGCCGAATGCGGGTCGTCGGTGCGTGCCATCGCGATCGTGCCGCGCAGGTTGCTCAGGCCGTTGCCCGATTCATTCGGTACCGTGGCGTCCGTCTCCTTGAGCTTGAAGTCGGGCGTGTAGCCGCCGCCCTGCGCCATGAAGCCGGGGATTACGCGGTGGAAGATCGTGCCGTCGTAGAAGCCGCTGTCGACCAGCTCGAGGAAATGCGCGACGGTCAGCGGTGCCTCCCGGCCGTCGAGTTCGAGCAGGATCCTGCCCTCGGTGGTGATCATCTCGACGTAGGGGTGGGCCGGCACCTCGTCGGCCGCGGTGGCGAAACCCCAGCTCAGGGCCATCAGCAGTGCGATCAGGACCTTTCTCATGGCCGCCTCACTCCGGAGGAAATCTCAAGTCCGCGACGATACCAAATTGTCGACCGCGGCTGTAGGAGCGGCGCTCGCCGCCGCGACTGTCGCGCTGGCCAGCAGCGCTCCTACAGGGCGATCCGGCCCGACTCATGGCACAATACGCGCCGTCGGGGCATGGCGCAGTCTGGTAGCGCATCTGCTTTGGGAGCAGAGGGTCGGCGGTTCGAATCCGTCTGCCCCGACCAAATATGACGGTTTTGAGGAGATTTGCGTATTGCAGCGATAGAGCGCCCGTAGCTCAACTGGATAGAGCATCGGCCTTTGAGTGAGGAGCCTGCGCCGGGAAACCGAACCGGGGCAGTGGACCGCACTGTAACGGGGAACCCTTAACAGGTAATGCTGATGGCAACCCCGTGGAAACCTGTGGCCGCCTTTGGGGATGGAAGAAGTTTTGCACATGGAAGTGTCGCATCACACCAAGACCAAGGGTGACC
>JBAUVS010000592.1:0-33914 GCA_049583345.1 Woeseiaceae bacterium | reverse complement strand
CGGCTGAACTCGCTCGGCGAGTAGTCGATCATCGCGCTGATCCGCGATGCGCTGCGGCCGGGATCCTCGATCAGGGTGCCGGCGAGCGGCGGCCCGCTGTCGGGATCGGCCGTATCGTAGCGCAGGCCGACGCGCCAGAGCGGCCGGAACTGCCAGGCACCCTGCAGATACCATCCGCTCTGGTCGCCCTTGTAGGGGACCCCGGCGTAGCTGCCGTCCTCGCTGCGTCGGATGTACTCGCCCTGCACCTTGAAGTTGCGCACGGTGGTGTTGCCGCCGGGTGCCCACTTCCAGACGAAATCGAGGATCGTCAGGTCGCTGTCGCCGCTGAAGCCACTGCCCGCCTCGTCTTGCGAGACGCGGTCGGCCGCATCCATGCTGATGCGCCCGATGCCGGCCTGCCAGGCGTTGTCGGCACCGACGTCGCCGCCGACTTTCGCATACAGCGTGTACGAGCCAGGCGACGAATCGCCGTTGGCGGTGGCCGGGAAGTCCGCACCCCAGTCGAGCTCGGCGCCCAGTTCGACGAGCAGAGCGGTGGGGGCTACCCAGCGTGCCTGTACACCGTCCTCCGCGTATTGCCCGCCGAGGAATGCCTGGTAGGGCAGCGGCCGGTCGACGAAGTCGTCGGCATGGGCATGGACGCTGTTGAGGTACCCGGCATTGGAGAAGAACCGTCCGCCCTTGACGGTAACGCCGCCCGGCAGGCCGGTGGTCTGCATCCAGGCTTCTTCGATTTCGGCGCCATCTCCGCTGAGGGCGACGGTCAGGTTGCCGTAGAACTTCGTGTCGACGCTGGATTGCAGGTTGAGTTCGGCTTCACCGAGTTCGAATCCGGAGTCGCCGGTGCCGGTCTCGCCGCCGGGCTGGAACCCCGGGATCTGCTGCCAGCCGCCATCGACGCTGGCATAACGTCCCTCGAGTATCGCGCCGATGCCCGGATTGAACGCGTTCGGCGCGGAAGAGCCGCCGGAACTCTGGACGGCGGTCTCCTCGGCCAGGTCCATGGCCTTGCTGGCATTGCGTCGCGCGCCTTTGGCCGAAAGCTCGGCCTTCGCGAGACGCTGTTCGAGGTCGGCGATGCGTGCCTCGTAGTCGGTCTTCAATTCGGCAACCTGTTGCTTCAGTTCGGCAACCTCGCCCGCCAGATCCTCCGCCGCGGAAGCCGTCATCGGCAGCCCCGCGGCAAGCAGGATCGCTACTGGATAGATCAGTTTCACTGTGTTCACCACTCATGTTGTAGGCGCCGGGATCGCGCACAGCGCTACGGCGCATCGACCGGAATCCGGCAGCGAAGCGCGGACTCCGACGGTTAATCGTGTTTCAGAGTGCGAGCAGTGAGGGTGGGCCGCGAGGCCGCGCGGCAGAGAAGCGGCGTTCGGGCAATACGGAACCTGCTGCGGAGACCACCAGCAGGAATGCCACGGTGACAACCGGCAGCATCGGGATGGTAGGCGGGAGCGCATGACCGCTGCCGTGCAATTGCACGCAGATCTGGCAGACTTCCCCGAGCGGGTGTGCCTGACCGCCGAAGTTGTGGACGATCAGCGAGAATTGCGCCAGGACGAGCAACAGGCTCGCCGCGGCGGCAATGTACGATTGCCGGCCAAATCTGGATTGCCGGGACTTCGACATAATCTGCATCCTACGCCGCACCGGATGCGAGTCAACTAAATTGGTCATGAGCTCTGGTATGCCGTTGCGGCGGATCGCGGGTTCAATACGCCCGGATTTGAGGGTTCGACGCTGGTTCGAAGGCGAAGTTCAACGGCACAGCGCACCCGTAATATCAGGAGTACACCCCCGGACTGCACTGCCGCAGCGTGGTGGATTTCACGAGTTTGCCCGCCAGAAATTTGGCCGGTGTTCCTCGCCGCAACCGCAACGTTGATGATGATGTCCGTGCCGCCGGGAAAGTTCGGAGTGATGAAAAATTTTCCGTCAACTTTGGGCTTGACCCAAGATCATGATTACAATATCTTGAACTAAATGCAACCTGCTATAATTTCTTAGCACAAACGCGACTTTTGTCCTCAGGCTATAGCTGATGGCGATTGTGGCTGATACGTGCGCTTGTTCGGTCCGACCGGACGGTCGGCCCGCATTCCGCAGGTAACGGGGCGCCGGAATCCAAACCGTAATGGCAGGTGCAAGGGAACGACAATGCCGCAAAGACGATGCTTAGCCGTGCTTCCTGCGATGCTGATCGCAATGTCAATAGCCCAGGCACAGCAGGCGGGCGTTGCCGACCCGCACGCACATATCCTGACTCTGGATACACACGTCGACATTCCCTGGAACTACGCCACTCCCCTCGTGGACCCGGGGCACGCCAGCCGTCTTCACGTCGATATTCCCAAAATGTATCAGGGCGGCCTCGATGCCGCGTTCTTCATCGTCTTCGTTGAGCAGACCTGCCGAACCGACTGGCAGTATCAGGCGGCGATAAAAGCCGCAGACAAGAAGTTTCGGGCCATCGATCGCATGCTGGAGGGCTCCCGGGACAAAATCTCGCTGGCGCGTTCCGCCGACGAAGTGATCGAAATCGCAGAATCGGGCCGAAAAGTCGCGCTCATCGGCATCGAGAATGGTTTCGCCATCGGTAAGGATATCGGCCTATTGCAGGTGTACTTCAATCGTGGCGCCCGATATATGACGCTTGTACACAATGGGCACAACGACATTGGAGACAGTGCACAACCAAGTGCCGAGTTTGGCGACAGCGAGGCTGAACACCATGGCCTGAGCCCTTTTGGAGAGCAAGTCATTGTCGAGATGAACCGATTGGGCATGATGGTGGATGTGTCGCACGCATCCCGGGAAACGATGATTAAGGCGACTCGGCTTTCAAAAGCACCGGTTATCGCCTCACACTCTGCGGCGAGGCGCCTCGTCGACCACCCGAGAAACCTCGACGATGAACAGTTACAAGTCTTAAAGGCCAATGGTGGTGTTGTTCAGGTCGTCGCGCTCGGCGCATTCCTGCACCACCAGGATGTTCAAAAGTCGGTGGACGTGAAAGAACTCA
The DNA here is from genome assembly GCA_049583345.1 of Woeseiaceae bacterium. Lineage (GTDB taxonomy): Bacteria > Pseudomonadota > Gammaproteobacteria > Steroidobacterales > Woeseiaceae > UBA1847. Next base: position 30,886 of record JBAUVS010000592.1, on the reverse strand, counting down.
GGGAGGAGTTTGGCATCGAGTCGGATGAAATGCTGCTCACCGTCCCGGATGAGATCTACGACGCATACAATCGTCGCCTGAACGCCGAAATCTATACGAAATATCCAAAGGCCACAGTTTCCGATCTCGTCGATCACATCGACTATGTCGCCAAATTAATCGGCGTGGATCACGTGGGAATCGCATCGGACTTCGAGGGCGGCGGCGGCATTATCGGCTGGGAAGACGCCTCGCAGACCCCTAACGTGACGCGAGAACTGGTGGCACGCGGATATTCGAAAACGGACATAGCAAAGATCTGGGGTGGAAATCTCCTGCGAGTACTCCGGGAAAACGAACGGATAGCTGCAGACCTTGCTGGTCACTAAGCGAAACGCGATGACTGCTATTTTAGGGTCGCTTTGCTACCTCCCTGTCATCGGGTGTCACCGCTCAGGTTACACGGTCGTTAGCGACCGGGTTGTTCGATCAGACTCCAATTCCACACAATCGCCGCGCACCGGTCACCGCCGACCCGGCCCTGGGCACCTCACCGGAGAGGCGTGGCGGAGGCAACCATGATCAGAATCGGGAAGGTCCTCGGCACGGCCATTGGAACCACGATACTCCTGTATCTTGCCGCGCTGGGGCATTTTTACTGGACGTGGCAGGTGCCTCATGAGCGGCTGCCTGAGGCCTGGGCCGACGCCGGCGAACAGGTCTCGTATGAATCAGGGTACGAGGGCTTGCTCGCCAATCTGGATGGACTCTCGAAAGCCAAGCTACAAGAATGGAGTGCGCCGTCGGTTTCGGTGGCGGTGGCGATCGACGGAAAGCTCGTCTGGGCGGGAACTCACGGGTATGCGGACATCGAGCGCAGAGTGCCGGCAACGGTCCATAGTCAGTACAGGGTGGGCAGCATTTCGAAATCCCTGACTTCCATGGCAATGGCGCGTCTTGTGGAAACGGGGACGCTGGACCTGGACCGTCCGGTGCATGACTACCTGCCCGACTATCCACGATCGAATACGCCAATTACATCTCGTCTGTTGGCGAGCCACCGGGCAGGTATCCGCCACTATCGCAACAGTATCCTGCGATGGCCGCCGAACGACTTCTACCTCGACCGGCAGTTCGACACCGTATCGGACGCACTCGAGGTATTCGAGTACGATGATTTGCTCTTTGATCCGGGTACGGACTTTCGATACAGCTCATACGGTTACAACCTCCTTAGCGCAGTCCTGGAAGCGGCATCGGGAATGGATTACCTGACGCTGATGCGTAACGAAGTATTCTCGCCGGCCGGAATGAAGGCCACACAACCGGATCGCAAGGACGCATCCATGCCCGATCGGGTCAGCTTCTACGTATCCGGTCAGGGCAAATATGGACCAGCGTATCCGGTGAATCTCAGTGTCAAATGGGCCAGTGGCGGATTCCTCTCGACGCCCAGCGATCTGGTTCGGGCCGGACTGACGGTATTGGACGAGGCGTATCTTTCGGACGCGAGCCGCCAGCTACTGTTTACACCTGTTGCACGCGCACCTGGCGGTAAGGACCCTGACGGTTACGCGTTGGGCTGGTACAGCCGCGTTCGAGACGACCTGTCCCCGGACGAAAAAGGAATCCGGGTGATTTCACACAGTGGCGGCAGCGTTGGTGGGCATAGTCAGCTGACGATCCTCGCCGATCTCGAAATCGTGATCGCGGCGCAGACCAACACTTCCGGAGGGGGCCCGAACGGCCCGAAATTAAAGGCATTTACGGACGAACTGGCGGTGACCATTCTTGCTTACCGGAATCGGGCCGACAAGCAGCAGTCCGCTTCGAAGTAAAAGGGGGCTTCAATTCGTAGCTATAGTATCTGCGCAACGGGTGCGGAATTCGGCGCCAGCCCGGCCGCAGTTCGGCTGAGTCTGGACAGGCATGCCGACGATGGAAAAGGCTGACCCCGGCGCGGTGCTGGGCATCGTCGGAGGCATGGGGCCTGCTGCGGGCGTCGATCTCCTGCAACGCGTCTACAGGAATACACGAGCGCAACGGGACCAGGACCATCTGTCGGTGATCCTCGTCTCGCGAAGCTGTGGAATTCAGGATCGCACCGAATATCTGTTGCACGGCGGTGAGAATCCGGCATACCCGATCTTCGGAATCGTGAGGGAGCTTGCCGCCGCGGGAGCGACGGTGATCGGCATGCCCTGCAATACGGCGCACGCACTGCCTATCTATTCCGTGTTGCTGAAGCTGATAACCGACAATGGCCTCGACGTGATGCTCATCGACATGATCGCATCGGTACGTGACTTCGTAGTTGATCTTGCCGCCAAACAACGCCGCGTGGGATTGCTCGCAACCACTGGCACAATAAGCTCAGCCGTGTATCAGTCGCATTTCGATGGCACGGACATCGAGATCGTTTTGCCCGACAATGAGCTGCAGCGACGGTTGCACGACGCGATTGTCGATCGCTCGTACGGTGTCAAGGCGGCCAGTTACCCCGTGACGGAAAAGGCAAAACGTGCAATGTTCGATACGGTGCGGTATCTCGTCGATCGCTGCAACGCGGACAGCGTGATCCTCGGTTGTACCGAGATCCCGCTCGCCTTTGCCGGCTCGGAAGGCCACTTCGGCAACCTGCTGGTGAACCCCACGGAGGTCCTGGCGAGGGCAATGGTCAATGCCGCTTCTCCTGACCGGTTGCTTCCGATCTCTTGACGGCCAACCTCGACTTGAGTACATCGAAAGCGGTGATCGAGTATGATTCGTGCCAAAAGGGGGGCTCGGATCGTCAGGGCATGCCGGCACATGCGGGGAGCATTGGTGCAGCATTGGTACCTGAAAGCTGTCCGGCGGAACGATGGGTGCTAGCCAAAATCTGCACGTATGGGGCTGGTGTTTCCTTGCCATGTATGTCTGCATCATGGTCGTTGCAGGCTTCGTCGGAATGCGGAGCGTCCGCAATAGCGACGACTTCGCGACGGCGCGCAAGAGCTATGGACCCTGGTTCCTTGCGTTCGCGGTTGTCGCGACGACTGCAAGCGGTGCAACCTTTCTCGGAATACCCGGCATCGTTTACAGCGACGGCGTCGCCGGATTGTGGTTCGCGATCGTATATCCCTTCGGCGTCTATACGGGCATCGTCATTTGCGCCAGGATCGTTGCGCATGCGGGCGAAAACTTTGGCACGAGGACCATCCCGGAGTATCTCGGACACCGTTACCAATCCGATTTTCTGAGAGTCGCCTCGTCGATATTCTCGCTACTGCTACTCTTTCACCTGGCCGCGCAGCTGCTCGCGGGCAGCGTGATGTTCCAACAGTTGCTCGGCATGCCGGAGTTCTACGGCCTCGTCGTCACTTCCGGCATTCTCTTGCTTTACATAGTTCTCGGCGGCGCGCACTCGGACATTCTGACGGACGGAGTGCAGGGGACGATCATGGTCGCGATCTCCTTCGTCGTCATAGGATTGTTTCTGACGGGGTTCGGTATTGACCGCCGCGGTGACGGAGTTCTCGAACAGTTGGCAACTCTGGACCCGAACACGGTCAAGATCTTCAACCCCGAAAGCCTCATCGTAGGGGGCTGGTGGGCGGTGTTCTGCATCTGGTTCTCACACGTGCCATTGGGCATGCTTCCGCATATCGGCAACAAGATTTGGGCGCTGGATTCGCCTGCAAATCGCAAGAAGTTTCTGACCATTACTTTCGTGCTGGGGCTGATCCTGCCGGCACTCGCACTCGGGGGCCTGTCGGCCCGAGCGATACTCGGAGATGTGCTCACAGTGGGTGATCAGAGTCCGAACAACGCGATTCCGGCGCTGTTCGTCACCGTGTTGCCGACCTGGTTGGCTGCATTTCTTGGTACCGGGATTCTGTGCGCCGTGATGTCGACCGCCGACGGGCTGGCCGTCGCCGCGTCCCAGATATTCGCCAACGACATTTACCGTTGTACTTTGGCGAAAGGCAAGTCGGCGGAGCATATCGACCGCGTCGCTCTCAGGATCAGCCGCGTTTCCACGACAATTATCCTCATACTAAGCGTCGCCATGGCGTGGATCTTGCGCAAGACCAACATCGCAATCGTGGTCTGGCTCGGCATCGGAGGAATGACGGCGGCGCTCACCGGACCGATGCTGGTCGGGGCGGTCTGGGCGCGAGTAACGCGCCCTGCGGCGATCGCCGGATTTTTCGTCGGAGCCCTGGTCTTTGCCGGTGCGTCGGTTCTTTCCGTACTGATCGGCGAGGATACTGTCAGTTTCGGCACGTGGGACCCGCAGTTCCTGAATCCTTTCATCCGTGCAACGTACGGTGGGATCGTGTCCGCTGCCGTCACTACTCTCGTATCTCTCGTATCCGCGCCGCCACAGGCAGCGCATATCGCCGCGCTGTTTGGTGAGCGTTCCGGCCGCTGAGCAATTGCAGCAGCGGAGTTCCGTGCGGGAAGCGCTGTTCAACTAATTGGAATGCTGGTACAATCATGTGACCCAATGGCTTGGAGCAACTCCCGACGGCCGCCATGAGCAGGTTGCATCGGGATCCGATGAGCAAGGCGGCGTCAGGCATGGAGGCAGAATCGCGCATCGAGGACGACGGACTCGGCCCTGTTACGGTCGCCGGCGACGATTGCTATGGCGTCCACACCATACGCGCCCTCGAGAACTTCACTTTTACCGTGCGGACAATCGGATCGCTCAGACATTTCGTGGAGTCGTTCGCGCTGGTCAAGAAAGCGGCTGCGCTGGCAAATTACGATACGGGACTGCTGTCGGCGGCCACTTGCGAAGCGATATGCCTGGCTTGCGACGAGATTGCCGCGGGCCGACACGGCCGAGCTTTCCCGATCGACGTCCTTCAGGGCGGGGCGGGGACCTCGACCAATATGAACGTCAACGAGGTCATCGCGAACCTCGCATTGAAGTCATTGGGTTACCCATACGGCGCCTACGACCGTCTTCACCCAATCGACGACGTCAACCGTTCGCAGTCCACGAACGACGTTTACCCGACGGCGGCGCGTATCACGGTCATACGGAATTTACGGGACCTGAGGTCGCGTCTTGTGGAACTCACCGAGACGTTCCTGTGCAAAGCGGTCGAATTTGACGAAATCGTCAAGGTAGGCCGCACGCAGTTACAGGATGCAGTACCGATGCTTCTCGGCGACGAATTCCGGGCGTTTGCGGTAATGCTCGGGGAAGATGCCGAACGGCTGCGAGAAGCGGAGAACCTGCTTGCCGAAGTAAATCTGGGCGGCACAGCGATCGGCACCGGGATCAATGCGTCGAACCAGTATCGTGCGAAAGTGATCAATCATCTCTCCGAAATTTCCTGCATCAGTATCCGGCCGTCTGCGTCGATGGTCGAGGCGACGTCCGATCCGGGCGCGATGCTGCTATGTTCGAGCATGCTGAGGCGTGTCGCTGTGAAGTTGTCGAAGGTAGCAAACGACCTGCGGCTGCTTTGCAGCGGTCCACGTACCGGGCTGGGAGAAATCCGCTTGCCCAAGGTGCAGGCCGGATCATCAATCATGCCGGGCAAGGTAAATCCGGTCATCCCGGAAGCCGTCAATCAGGCCTGCTTTACTGTTATGGTGAACGATTTGACGATCATGCTCGCGTGCGATGCCGGGCAGCTGCAGCTCAACGCCATGCAGCCTGTCATTGTTTGGAAAATCCTGGAGTCGATCGAGTTGCTCGAGAGAGCGGCAGTCGCCTTGCGGGATCGTTGTGTCACCGGCATCGTGGCCAATGCAGAGCGATGTCGCGAACTATTGCTGAGGAGTTCCGCTCTGGCAACCGCGTTGACGCCTCTGATCGGATACGATGCGGCCGCTGAAATTGTCAAACAAGCGGAAACGTCCGGCGAATCGATACTCGACGTTTTGCGGGCCAGAGGTGTGATGGACGATTCGACCATTGGCAAGCTGCTTTCGCCCTGATTCGTATCACCGACAGCGGAGGCATTGTTGCTTGACGGATTACATATAGTTGAGCTACCGTCAATAGATGTGAATGAGGATGCCGGGCAGCGCATCGCGGTGTAATGCATATCTTCAGAGGTCAGGAGTGAAACGAGATGCCACGACGATCCCGCAATCATAGGCAGCATTTGCCGGCCAGCTTCGCTCCCGTGACGGATCGCGAGTGGCCGTCTTATTTGGCGATCTTGCGGGTTGCGATTGTCTCACTTGCCGTGATTGCGGCCGTAGTCGTCGCGACGATCCCGGCCCATGCTGCGGAACGAGGCAACAGGATCGTACTCATCGGCGGCGATTGGACGAGCAGGCCGGGCGAGCACGATTGGCCACATGGCGTGAAGTTCATCGAGGAGATGCTGAAACAGTCACCCCAACTGGCGGCGTATTCGGATCTGACAATCGACGCGCACCCGTATGGTTGGCCCGGCGATGAATCGCTACAGCATGCAGCCACTGTCGTCCTCTATTTCAATGGAGATGGATCAAACCCGTTGCTCGACCCCAAAAAGCGCGACGTGTTCGCACAGCTGATGAATCGCGGAGTGGGACTGGTCGCGTTACACCAGTCGTTTACCTTTCCAAAAGGGGACACTGGCGTACCGATGCAACAATGGCTCGGCGGCGTACGTTACGGCAAGCACGACCGGACCACGAAACCCGCGGAGTTGATTGTCGGCACTGGTAATCACCCGGTCCTGCGCGGACTCGAAAACTTCGTGCATTACGATGAGTACTATCCGACGCTGGAATTCAATAATTCCAACGGCAAGATAACACCGGTCTGGACAGCCGAATTGCCTATCCACTATCTGGAAGGCGTACCGACGGCATCCATTCCACCCGCGGCCTATGTAGTCGCGTGGGCCTACGAACGGAAGAATGGGGGCCGATCGTTCGCATACAGCGGCGGTCACTTCCAAAAAAGTTGGGATGATGTGCAGGCGAGGACAGCACTATTGAATGCAATCTTATGGACGGCCGGCAAGGATGTACCGCCCGCGGGCGCCACGACAAACGCGAAGCCGGACGCGGCAAACAAGCTGTCGTTTCCCGGCGGTGAATCGACGCGGATAACTAACGCTGTCGTCAGTAAGCCAGACGATTACGAGCTTGTCGAGCTGCCGTGGGGGCGCATCGAGTGGTACGTCTCCGGTGCGCTGGGCAACTCAAACTCGATGACGGTGGGTCTGGCGACGGTTCTGCCCGGAAAAGCGAACCCGGTGCACTTCCATCCGAACTGCAGCGAGGTGCTCCACGTCTTGAGCGGCAAGATCCTTCATTCGATGAACGGGGTAACGGTGGAAATGTCCGCCGGTGACACGATAAGCATTCCGCAGGGTGTGCACCACAATGCAACGAATATTGGTGACGAAGACGCGCAGCTCGCCATCAGTTTCGATACGGCCTGGCGAGAAGTAGTCGGAGAATAGGCACCGCACTCCGGAACCGAACCCAATCGGCAGGATCCACGGATTCGAAATCCAAGTCCCGGTACCGGAGGGCAGTTCAGCTACGAACACCTTTGCCTCGTACGAGGAGCGGTATTTGTCAGACTCCCGGCCCAGGCCGGTCGGCGTGGAGTAACGAAATGAAAAAGACAATCGCCCTGGTGGGGTCTTTCGACACAAAGGGTAAGGAATTCGAATATGTGCGCGAGATCCTGGAGAGCCACGGGGTAAGCGTCCTCACCGTCGATTTCGGCATCATAGGGGAACCGTACTTCAATCCCGATGTCAGCCGCGAAAGCGTCATCGAATCGGGCGGCGGCGATATCGGCAAATTCAAGTCCGGCAAGCACAAGGACGAGGCGATGAAAGCCGTCACCAGGGGCGTCGAGAACGTCGTTACCAGGTTATTCGCGGCCGGTGAGATCGACGGCATCATGGGGATGGGCGGCAGCGGAGGCACATCGGTCGTTACGGCGGCCATGCGAGCTCTGCCCGTTGGCGTGCCGAAGGTGATGGTTTCCACGGTTGGGGGCGGCGACGTCAGCGCCTATGCCGGAACCAAAGACATTGTATTTGTTCCTTCTATAGTGGACGTCGCGGGTCTGAATCGCATCAGTCGCCGGATCTTCGCGAACGCGGCCGGGGCTGCGGCGGGCATGGTATCAACGCAGCCGCGACAGGACACGCATACGGACCAGCGACTGATCGCAGCCTCGATGTTCGGCAACACGACCACGGCTGTCTCGGCAGCCAGTGAGAGACTCCGCGAACACGGTTTCGAAACGCTCATATTCCACTGCACCGGCATCGGCGGACGTACGATGGAATCTCTGATCGCGGAACGGCAGGTCGAGGGAGTGCTGGACATCACAACGACGGAACTCGCCGACTTCGTTTGCGGGGGCGTTTTCGATGCAGGACAGAACCGGTGCCTGGCCGCAGCAATGGCCGGCGTCCCGGCCGTGCTCGTGCCCGGATGCGTCGACATGGCGAATTTCGGTTCCAGAGACTCGGTGCCCCAAAAGTATCAGGATCGGTTGCTTTATGAATGGAATCCGAACGTGACGCTGCTGCGTACCAATGTCGATGAGAACACTCGCATCGGAGAAATGATCGCTAACGCTGCGAACCGTTCGACCGCCGCGTGCGCAATCCTGCTGCCGCTTCGCGGTGTTTCGATGCTCGACTCGGAGGGCGACCGATTCTGGGATCCTGAGGCCGACGCGGCCTGTTTCGAGGCGATCAAACGGAAAGTACGGAGCGATATCCCCGTGATCGAGCTCAATCACAACATCAACGATGCCGAGTTTTCGTCTGCCGCGACTGATCAGCTCCTGCAGCTCATTGAGCAATAGCCGCGGCGACCACGGCGAAACGTACGGAACAATACCGAGGAGGAATCCATGGCTCTCTCTCGCAACGAAATAGTCGACCGGCTGAGGTCCCAGGTAGCCGCAGGGAAGCCGATCATCGGTTGTGGCGCGGGCACCGGCATATCCGCCAAGTTTGCGGAGGCCGGTGGTGCGGACCTGCTCATCATCTACAATTCGGGCCGGTACCGCATGGCGGGCCGCGGTTCTCTTGCAGGGCTGATGCCCTATGGCGATGCGAACGGCATCGTAATGGAAATGGCGGCGGAAGTATTAACCGTCGTCAAGGGAATTCCGGTACTGGCCGGAGTTTGCGGCACCGATCCGTTTCGGCTGATGCCCGTATTCCTCCGGCAGCTGTCCGAAGCCGGATTTTCCGGCGTCCAGAATTTCCCGACGGTTGGCCTGATCGATGGTGATTTTCGCGCCAACCTGGAAGGCACCGGGATGGGCTTCGACAAGGAGATCGAGATGATCTCCATCGCGCACGAGATGGGGCTGTTCTGCTCGCCGTATGTTTTCGATCAGGAACAGGCGCGCGCGATGGCCGAGGCCGGCGCGGACATGCTGGTTGCTCATGTCGGGCTCACGGTCTCCGGCAGTATCGGTGCGGCTGTCGCCTCCCCTATGGAGGAAAGCATCGAGCTGGTGATGAAGATCGCGCGTGCGGGCCGCAGCGTGAACAAGGAGCTGCTGGTGATCTGCCACGGTGGCCCGTTCGACGAACCCGCATCGGTGGGTCCGGCCATGGAGAGGATGCCGGGCGTGAATGGCTTCTTCGGAGCCTCAAGCATCGAGCGCCTGCCGACGGAACGCGGCATCAGGGGACAGGTCGAGGCGCTCAAGGCTCTGCGGCTCGCAAAGGCATCTTGAGCTTTTTGAACGAGTTCTTCAGCACTATGAAAAGATCGATGGCGTGCTGGCGGGAGGATTGATGGATATGCGAAAGGAAAATCGAGGGACCCGAGACGGCCGTCAGCCGGGCGTCATAGCATATGCGGGGGTATTGCTTGCCGCCACGCTGCTCGTCGGGGCGGGTTTGTCCGCTTGCGCGAAGCCTGCAACCAGCAAGATCGTCCTCATCGGCGGCGACGGAGTCTTTGCGCCCGGGGAACACGACTGGTCTCACGGCGTGCAGCTGATGGAAGACATGCTGCGTCGGTCACCGCAACTGGTGGCGCATCCGGAGTTCGAGATCGAGGCCTACCCTTACGGATGGCCGTCGGCGGACGCACTCGAGGACGCGGCGACGGTCGTCTTCTACTTCAACGGCAGAGACCGCAATCCTCTGTTGGACGCGCGCAAGCAAGCCGTGATTGCGAAGCTGGTGGATCGTGGTGTCGGCCTCGTCGCCCTGCACCAGTCCTTTACCCTCCCGGAAGGAAATACGACCGTGCCGATGAAGGACTGGGTCGGTGCGGCGCGGTATGGATATTTCAACCGTACGACCAAGCCCGCGTTACTGAACGTCGCTGAGACCGGGCACCCGATCACGCGCGGACTCGAGGATACAGTGCTGGTCGACGAGTATTTTCCGACGCTGGAATTCAGTACCGCTGGCAAAATTACGCCGATCTGGACCGCGGAACTGCCGATTCACTACCAGCACAGCGAACCGACAGTCGAATTCGAGATAAAGCGGTATAACGTCGCCTGGGCCTACGAGCGAGAGAACGGCGGCAGGTCGTTCGCATACGTCGGCGCGCACTTTCTGGCAACCTGGGACAACCCGTCCCTCAGAACCGCGTTTTTGAACGCCGTGCTGTGGACGGCTGGCGTCGACGTCCCGGAAGGTGGTGCGACAACGACTACCGCAGCCAATGCCGCCGAACAGGCGGAGTTTCCGGCAGGTGAATATCCGCGTCGATTGCCGGAGGCGATCGTGAGCCATTCGGCGGACGATCAGCGCGTCGAAAAACCGTGGGGCGAAATCGAATGGTATGTTTCAGGGCCACTCAAAAATTCGAAGACCATGACGGTCGGTATGGCGACCGTGCGGCCGGGCGAATCGAATTCGCTGCACTTTCACCCAAATTGCGACGAGATACTGCATGTGCTGAGCGGCAGGATCGCCCAGACTGTGGGTGACGAAACCGTGGAAATGTCCGCGGGCGATACGGTCAGCATCCCGCAAGGAGTCCTGCACAAGGCGCGAAATATCGGCGACGTGGACGCGAAGCTCGCCATTACGTTCAACAACGGGTGGCGGGAGGTCGTGGGCGAATGAGATTGCTGCCGCTACGCGGCGGATTGGTGCTGCTTGGCGTGTGGCTGTTCGTCTGCGCCTGCGTGTCGACCGGAGACCTGGCGGTTCCGGGCGTCGACAAGCTGATGCAACACAACGACCGGAAGCGCAGTGGCTGGAACCGCTTCGAGACGATCCTCACGCCGGATAACGTTGCCGGTTCCGGGTTGGAACTCAAGTGGGAGTCGCCGCAGCTCGATTCTTTCAATAACGAAGCGCCGCGGATCTTCGCTTCGCCACTGTACGTGTCCAAGCTGCGGCTCGAGGGTGGGCCGCATGACGGCGAAAGCACTGCCGTCGTGATCGCGGCCACTGGGACCGGTTACCTCTATGCGATCAATGCCGGAGAGCACGGCGATATCCCTCCCGGCGAAATTCTGTGGAGCCGCCGACTGACGACGGAACCTTGCGTCAACGGTCGCGAGGCCGTGCTGGGCACGCCCGTCATCGATGCGGCAACGCATCGCGTGTACGTCGTCAGTTGCGACAATACGGCGAACTACCAGGTCCACGCGTTCGATCTCGGCAGCGGCCAGTTGGCCCCAGGCTGGCCTGTCGAGATCAGCCACGCCACCATCAACGTTCCCGGGATGAATCGGAACGGCCCGACAGAGTTTCCTGACAGGCCGTACGTGATCCAGCGGGGCGCGCTGAACCTGAATGGCAACGGCACGCGGCTGTACGTTCCCTTCGGCAAGGACACGTTCAGTGGCTGGCTGGTCTCAGTGGATACGAACGAAGCGAAAGTCGCTTCGGCATTCTCGACGACCGCGGTGACGGCCGAACATCAGGGCGGCATGTGGGCGGCCAGCGGAACGGCCGTGGACGAACAAGATCGCGTGTATATAGCCACCGGCGCAAGTGTCGTTTTTGCCGTCAACAAGGCAGGTATCGCCGGGGTCTTTCCTGACAGCGACCACAACTGGGGCCAGTCGATACTCCAGTTGAACGACGGCCCCGCAGGCTTTGAACTCGTCGGCACATTCACGCCATTCGACTACTGCCGCGCGCAATCCAACGATATCGATCTCGGTAGCAGCGGCACGCTGGTGATCGACCTTGATCCTGCGCAGACCAGTACTCCGCGGCTGCTTGCGCTGGTCGGCGGCAAGCAGGGCAACGCGTTCCTGCTGGATCGTGACAACATGCCGGGCAGTCTCGTGCGCCGGCACCCTTGCAGTGACGACTCGACCAGCGACCTGTCGCTGCTGCCTCCCGAAGATCAACCGCAATTCGGCCAACGCGGTCCGTTGAACGTATTCGGACCCTATTCGGCCGACCTGGGATGGTACGACTACGCGAAGAGCCGAACGACGGCGGCTTATTATCACGACGGCGCCGGGCACCATTATCTCTACGCCACAGGTAACACGAAGGTCAACGCCGAGTCCGTCGAAAATATCCCACCCAGCCTGGTGCGTATGGCCATCGTGACTGAACCCGGCAGACCCGCCTATCTGTCCGTGGATCGCCAGAATCTCTCGCAAGTGTTCCTGAATCCCGGTTCGCCGGTGATTAGTAGCAACGGCGTCCGGGACGCCATCATATGGGTGCTGGACATGAATGCGACCAGAGCCGTGTCTCCGTGGGACGCGGACAATCCGCCACAGCCGATTCTCTATGCCATGGACGGCGAGACACTGGAGGTGCTGTGGCGCAGCCGGGATGGCGAACTGCACACTAGCGGAAAATACAACGAACCCGCCGTCGTCAACGGACGGGTTATCGTCGGTACGGACCGTATCCAGGCCTTCGGACTGAAATCCGGGAAAGACTGACTATTTCTTCTTCTTATTCTTCGGCCGGGAACAGAACACTGCGAGGTATTTTACTTCCTTGGTAAGCGGCTGCAGGTCGTGATCCGCCTCTGAATCAAAATACAGCGCATCTCCGGCTTTTAGCGTAAATTGCGCACTGCCGACTGAATATTCCATCTTGCCGCTCAGGACGTAGATGAATTCTTCACCGCTGTGACACATGGCTTGCGGGGTCACTTCTCCTTTCTTTGCCGAGAACAGGAATACGTCCATCAGTTTCGACGGCCGCTGCGTCGCGAAGCTAAAAAACTCATAGCCCTTATCGGCGCGTGTCGTCTGCGCCGTGTTCTTCGCCGGGACGAAAATCGTTCCGGGTTCATCATCGTCGCTAAGCAGCGATGAAGTGCTGACTCCCAGAGCGCTGGAAATGCGGGTAAGCGTTGCGATCGGAGGTTGCGACTTGTTGTTCTCGATCTTGGATAGCAAGCTGACGGTGATATTGGAGTTGCCGGCGATTTCTTTGAGGGTGCGTCCCTGAGTTCTCCTGATTTTTCTAAGCCGTTCGCCTATGGTCACTTGACTATTTCCAGTATTTTTATTTATATTCAATATGATTGAACTACGCCGTCGGACGGAAATGGACACACTAGCGGCAGTATAGTCATTGCTGAAGTCCGCAGTAAAGAAAAATGGCAGGACGATGCTCAGGATGTTCTGCGCGATGTCCTGTTGATCCTTGTCAGTCGTTGCAGCGAGCACAAGCGCTCTTCGCCGTATGCTGTTTTACGGGCCGACGGGTCTGGCCGCGACTACACGACAATCGGCCGCGGAGCCCCTGCAGACTTCCGCAAGCCCGGAGTCAAAGCGAATGATGTACCCGATTTGGAGGCGCCACTCACACCGGACACCGATCCTCGTTACCGCCCTGGTACTTGCGGCAGTGCCGTACACGGGTATGGGCTGCGATGGGACCGAAGTCCGTCTCGGATCGCCGTTAGACTACGACTCGGTCAGCGGCCGGGACCAGCGCTCGAAGGCCACTGTCGAATCCGAAGCTCTGTCGGCCGGTGCGGCCTTGTACCAGCAGCGATGTGCCAAATGCCATGACGTCGTGCCCGGCATACCGACCAGAGAAATGATGGCGAAATTCTCGAAGGACTATGTCATCGACGCACTGACTAAAGGTCTGATGATCGACCAGGCGATTGGTCTGAGTGATTCCGAGATTGAGGCACTGGCGAGATACGTCTCCGGAGAGGAATGCCAGGCCGCACCCCGAAACGAGTGAGCATGCCTCGCCCGCGCCGGGCCATGGGCCCGCAAGCGCGTATTCCTGTCGTTTTCTTATAATTCCCATTATTTTATCCTCAGTTGAATATATTGAATTGCTGGGATAGACTGCAAGTTCCGTATGACGCGAATTTGAATCCGAAATCCACGCGTAAGCCGGAAAGCCGATACCAATAAGTTGGGGGTTCAACATGAGAACGCAGGCACTGTGTATCATCGGCGCCGCCCTGCTGGGCGCCAGTTTCCCGGCGCCCGGACAGCAAACCGGCGAGCCGGCGGAAAATTCCGCCAACAAGGACGTACTGGAAGTAATTGTCTCCGTCGGAACGCGAGCCAAGGGTAGGACGGCATTGGAATCCACCGTACCGGTGGATGTCATTCCGGTAACGGAGTTGATAAAGACGCCGCAGGCCGACATCAAGGATGCGCTCATGGACGTGTCGCCCTCGTACTATGCGCATCGGGAATCATCGTCGGACCAGGATTCCTTTTCCAGAGAAACGAATCTGCGCGGGCTCGACGGCGGTGAAATCCTGCTGCTCCTCAACGGCAAACGGGTGCATCGATCCTCGATCGTCAACAAGCTCGGCATTCAGCAGCAGAACGTCAGCACCTTCGGCACGATCGGCCTGAGTAACGTGGAGATACTCCGCGACGGTGCATCCGCCCTCTATGGTGCCGATGCAGTCGCAGGCGTGATCAACCTCGTCATGGATTCTTCGGAGGGCATGTCCGTGCGTGCGGGCTACAGCGAGTACTACGAAGGCGACGGAGCCCTGTACACAGTGGCCGGAAAATACGGCACTCATTTCCTGAATGACGAGGGCTTCCTCACGGTAACTGTATCGCACAGTTCGCAGGACCCGACCCAGAGAAACCTGCCGCATCTCGACGCGGTTGCGATGCTTGCGGACGGGGAGCGGAGAGGGGTAACGATCGACATCGATCCATTGAAGGCGCAGTACGCCGGAATCACCGCGCAGGACATGACGCAAGTGACCTGGAATTCGGCCATACCCATCACCGAATCCGTTGAGCTATATACCTTCGGCAATTTCGCCGAGATCTCCAACCTGCAGACGGCCAACTACCGCTCGAACCTGTATTGCGAGGGCGGCTCGCACCACCATCCCGGTTTGCGGCCGTGTTCGGACATCCCGGAGCTGCACTTTCCAAACGGCAGTATCGGATCGCCTCCTTCCAACATGAACCCGACCCAATTGACACTGCCTGAACTCGAAGCCCTGATCGGCGTCGAGGCCGCAGCCGACGCCGCCTACCTGTTGGCGGACGGCCCGAACGCGACCTCGACAAACGGCGCAGCGCCGGTCGGCTACGATCCAAAACTGGCGTTTCCGGCCGGATACACACCCAGAATTACGATTCAGGGCCCCGACTTCGGCGCGTACGCCGGCGTTCGCGGCGAACGTTCGAATGGGCTGACCTGGGACGTGTCGGGATCGTTCGGCCGCAGCCGGGTCGATATATGGAACCGGGGCACCCAAAACTCTTCGCTCGGTGCACCGATGGCCCCCGACGGCTCCATCGACTACGCCAACGTGCAGACGAGCTTCTACAATGGCGGGCTCGTCAACATCGAAGGCGCAATCAATGCCGACTTCGGCTATACCGTAAAGACCGACTCGATCGACACGCTGCTCATCTCGTTCGGCGCGAATTACCGCCGGGAACATTATTACAACATCAACGGTGAGGAGAATTCCTGGAAGGTGGGGCCGTTATCAGACCTTGCCGTCGGCGCCAACGGCTTCACCGGAACGCCGATTGCAGCGCTCTTCGAGTCCACGCGCAGCAGTTACGCTGCCTATGTCGACCTGGATGCGCAGGTGACCGAAGCACTCAACCTGACCGCCGCAGTTCGCTATGAGGACTATTCGGATTTCGGCAACAACACCAGCGTGAAGGTATCAGGACGGTTTCAACTCATTCCGGATGTCCTCGCGATCCGGGGCGCGGTGTCGACCGGTTTTCACGCACCGTCGCTCGGCCAGATTGACAACCTGCAGTTGACTACGGGCTTTTTCGGCGGCACCGTCAACTATGGCGGCGTCTTCCCCGCGAGCCATCCGCTGGCCATTGCGTTGGGCGCGTCTCCCCTAAAGGCGGAAAAAGCGAATAATTATTCACTGGGCTTCGTGTGGACGCCGGGCGACTACACGGATATCACGATCGACGCTTTCCAGATCAAGCTCGACGATCGCATCCGGCTGTCGCAAAGGTATCAGGCATCGAACCCGGCCTATGCTCCGGCGTTTCAGGAGTTGATCGATTCGGGCTTCCCCGGGGCGGCGTTCCTGACGGAAGCAAGATTCTACGGCAACGGCCTCAATACCACGACGAAGGGCGTGGAAGTCGTGGGCACCCGCGTGATGGATCTGTTCTCCTCGCAACTGTCGCTGTCACTCGCGTACGCGTACGTAAAGACCGACGTAACGAAATTCGATCCCGCAATCTCCGACGAGATCACAAATCTCCAAACCGAGTTGTTCTCTCCGCCGCATCGCGCCGTACTGACGGCAAACTACGTCCTGAACGACAAACTGACACTCGGAGCGCGGGGCCGATTGTGGGGAGCACAGAAAGTGGCATTCGGCTACACGAATCCCGATGGATCCTACATCGTCGACCAACTCCCCTCGGACGTATTCATCGACATATCCGCCGCCTATCAGATCAGTGACGCGATCCGAATGACGATCGGGGCGGATAACGTATTCGACAACTATCCGAAATCCGTTCCGGAGAAGATCGACCCGAAAACCAACCGCGGCATACAGTACTGGAAAGAAGGAACGCCGTATCAAGGGGGTTCCTACTACGCACGACTGGACGTCTCGTTCTGAAAGCAGAAGATTGACCGACAGGCTTCCTGCCTCGGTCCTTGCAGATATTCCGTGCCCGGCGGCGCGGAATATCTGCGCATTTTCTTATGTGAGGAAGAGAAATGACCGACACAATCAGCCGACGGGGCTTCATCACCGTGGGATCGCTTGCAGGCCTCGCCGCCGCAACGTCCGCAGGAGTACTCGAGGCAGCCCCTGCCGTTGTCACCGGGCGCACCAAACCCGTCATCATTTCGGCCGGAAACGGCTATACGCGCAAGAACGGCGGTGACGCCAATTGCGTGGAAACGGCCTTCCGCCACATGGTGGAGGAAGGGGACGATGTGCTGGAATCGCTCATACATGGCGTTAACATCGTCGAGCTCGATCCGGAGGAGACCAGCGTAGGATACGGTGGACTGCCGAATGCCGACGGCGTCGTGCAACTCGACTCCTGCGTCATGCATGGCCCCAAGCGGCGGGCAGGCGGTGTCGCGGCCCTGGAAGGCGTGCGTACGCCCTCGAATGTGGCTCATGCCGTAATGGAACTGACCGATCATCACCTGCTCGTAGGAGAGGGCGCGCAACGTTTCGCCAGAAACGTTGGCTTCGAGATCGAAGACGATCTCAACACGGACACGTCCCGCAAGCTATGGCTGGAATGGAAACGCAGGGTGGACCCGGGGCACTACCCGAGCGAGGCGGAGCGGATTGCGGCCGGCATGCGGGCGGCACGGGAAATGGTGCGCGAAGGACTGATCGACGCGGAGGGCTTCTACGGTACGATCAACTGCAACGGGATCAATCCTTCGGGGGACGTTTGCGGTGTGACGACGACGAGCGGCCTTGCCTGGAAGATTCCGGGCCGGGTCGGGGATTCACCGATCCTCGGTGCGGGCCTGTACGTCGACAACGAGGTCGGCGCTGCGGGTTCGACCGGGCGGGGCGAAGCGAATCTGTATGGCCTGAACTCCTTCCTGATTGTGGAGGAGATGCGGCGCGGAAAGCATCCCAAGGACGCGGCGATCGCGGCCCTGAAGCGCGTCAAGGCCAACACGGTCGAGAAGCGCCTGATCAACGATCGCGGCCTGCCGAAGTTCGATCTGCGCTTCTACGTGCTCAACAAACGCGGTGAATACGCCGGCGTCGCGATGTACGCCGGCGCCGAGAAGGCGCATTTCGCCGTGTGCACCGAGAACGGCGCCGAATATCCGCGGCTCGAGCCGCTGCTGGACGGCGTCAGTGATGCCTGAGGTACCCGGGACCGGAACCGGGAATCCCTTGACCCGCTTCCGCCGGTCGGACCTCGAGGCGAGGGAATGACTAACGGTGCCTGGGGAAAGTAATCCAGACGTTGAATACGCCCAACGCGCAGCCGAAGAGTCCCATCAGGACGGTCCAGGCACCGGCGGCGAGCGCGGCCGGGAGGATGCCGCCGAAGTCCGGGAAGCTGCCCGTGAAATAGATTGCAAGCCCCATCGATATTCCATTGAAAAAGGGCAGGGAGCCATCCTGGAAGATCCTGGAGTACCGCATCGTGTAGACGGTCAAGGCGATGCCGGCGAACAGAGCGACCGTCACGGCGAGATCGCCCTCGGTCCTGAGCGAGGGCAGGAAGTCGAACAGTTGCACGGCCCAAAGGGTGACGGCCGTCAGTACAACGGAGTAGGAAAAACTCGGTACGATCAGGCGCAGGGCCGCGGGGCTTGCTCCCAGAGCGAAATATTCCGCCCACACGATGAAACAGCACCACAGTGCGAAATTGTACTTGCCGAGCCAGAGGCCGAAGGGCATCGATGCGACGACCGTCAAGGCGACGGCAAGCCACATCGGGATTCTTTCGACGGGCGAATCAGTGGACATGGTGCTACCCCCTGCAACGATTCAAATTATTATCCTTTGGTTCAAGATAATAGAATACCGGGGTCGGGTCAAGCGGTGACAGATTGGAAAACGTCCGGTTGGTGTGGCGCCCGATCCGTGACCAATCGCGGACGGCGCATGCCGCCGGAAGGATGACTGAATCATGAGAAAACCATTTCGGCAGAGGGTTGTCCGCTTCGGGCTGTTTGGACTCGTTGTCGTGGCAGCCGGGGCGACGGCCGCCGGCGAAACCGGGGTTCGGGCGCGCGATCTCGGCATTGCGCCGGGCGTGTATGCGCCGGGACCGCTCAATGCGATAACCGACGTCGCGGGAGTAAAGGTCGGGCACGTGACCCTCGTGGAGGGCGAAAGCGTCCGCACCGGAGCGACCGCGATTCTGCCCCACGGCGGCAATCTGTTCCAGGATCGCGTACCGGCGGGACTGGATGTCGCGAACGGTTTCGGCAAGCTGGCCGGCAGCACTCAACTGATCGAGTTGGGCGAGATCGAGACCCCGATCGTGCTTACCAATACGCTTTCGGTTGCTACGGGCATAGAGGCGATACTCGACTGGACGCTGGTCCAGCCGGGTAATGAAGAGGTCAAATCGATCAACGCAATCGTCGGAGAGACAAACGATTCCCGGCTCAACGACATTCGCGGCCGGGCGCTGACAGCGAAAGACATCTATAGAGCAATCGAGAACGCGTCCGGCGGACCGGTTGCCGAGGGTGCCGTCGGTGCCGGTACCGGCACGGTGGCCTTCGGCTGGAAGGGCGGGATCGGCACCAGCTCGCGGATTCTTCCCGCGGAGCAGGGCGGCTACACCGTCGGGGTCCTGGTGCAGACGAATTTCGGCGGCCGCCTGACGATCAATGGCGTCGACTACGGAATGGGGACCCTGGTCGAGCAGCCCGGCGCTGATTCGGTAGGTTCTATCATGATGATCGTTGCGACCGACGCTCCCTTGTCCGACCGCAACCTGAGGAGACTGGCACGGCGGGCATCCGCAGGCCTGGCACGGACGGGCGCAGGATTCTCGAACGGATCCGGCGACTACGCGATCGCTTTCTCCGTCGCCGAGAGCGTGCGCCGGACGGCAAGGCGCCGGGAGAACGTCGCGACTTACGAAGATCTTTCGAACGATCGTATGTCGCCCCTGTTCGAAGCCGTCGCGGAGGCGACACAGGAGGCAATCTACAATTCCCTCTTCATGGCCACGACAACGAGCAGCACGAACAGGATCTCCGGCAAGAGAGTGACCGTGGAGAAGTTCCCGTATCCCGGCCGGCACTGAGCGCCGGCGGACGGACAACACAAAAAAACGGCCCGCATCGTTCGTGTCGAAGCGGGCCGCCGCTTTCAGGCGGTACCGGCAGGGCCGGACAGGTCAGAAGTCATAAACGAACCGGACGCCGTAGGTACGCGGCCGCAGCCTGATAACCTGGTTGTGTGACGCGGTATCACGCTGACCGACGATATCGTCATTGTCGGTGAGATTCTCCACGTAGACCGAGAGCCGCCAATTATCGGTTAACCAGCCCACGCTCGCGTTGACGTTCTCGTAGGCGTCGCTCTTGGCGATACGAGGATCGAGGATCCCCGGCTTGCCCGGCTGGTATTTGAAGCCATTCCAGAAGCCTTCCAGGTGCTGCGCGTCCGTCCGGAAATACAGTTCGTTGCCGTTTGCAAGGCTGGCCGTGTATTGTACATACCCGGATACCTGGGTCTTCGGTGACGGCAGCGGATGTCCTTCGTAAGCACCGGTCTGGGCCGCCTCTTCTTCCGTCAGGGAGACGACCTCCGCGTTCTGAAGCGTGAGATTGAAACCCAGATCCAGCGCGTCCGTCGGCCGCGCCTGCAACTCGAGTTCGATTCCCTTCGAAACGGACTTGCCGACGTTCAGGAATGCGTTCGCCAGATCGGACAA
The DNA here is from genome assembly GCA_049583345.1 of Woeseiaceae bacterium. GTDB lineage: Bacteria > Pseudomonadota > Gammaproteobacteria > Steroidobacterales > Woeseiaceae > UBA1847. Next base: position 10,182 of record JBAUVS010000592.1, on the reverse strand, counting down.
ACGCCTGACCTGAACCTGCATGTCGTCCCAGGTGATGTAGTAGAGCGCCAGGTTCGTCTGCAGCTTGCCGTCCAGCCACCGCGTCTTCGCGCCCAGCTCATAGTTCCACAATGTGTCGGACGTCGAAGCGCCGGGGATAACCAGATCGGTAGGATCCACGTCACTGATGTCGCCGGCGTTGGCGTTGCCGTGGCCCATCCGGTATCCCTGCGACGCGAGCGCGTAGTAGGTGTGGTCGTCATCGGGCCGATAGCTTATGTTGAACTTGCCGGTCCACTTGGAATCGCTCAGCTTGTAGTCGACTGCGGGTCCGCGGACCGCGAAAATAACTTCCGTATTACCGCCGGCGGCTACAGCATTTCTGAGCGCCGACAACGCCGTTTCTCCACCGTCCGAGCCGACACTCTGTTCGTACTGTGTGTACCTGAGCCCGCCGGTCACAGTGACAGTATCCGAGAGATGCCAGGAAAGCTCACCGAAAGCGGCGGATTCCTTAACGTTGGCGTAGTTGACCCTCGTCCCGAGATCGCCGTCGGTTATGCCGGTGATATTGAGGGAATCGACGTAGCCCTGGTCGACGAAATCCATGTCGGTCGTCTTCGTGTCGGTATCCAGAAGGAACACGCCGACGATCCAGTCGAACTTCGAACCACCGTTCGAGACGAGACGCGCCTCTTCGCTGACAAAGTGCGTAAAATTGGGACGATATTTGCCGGACGGTATCGATCCCGTCTGATCCTCAAAACTGGCCCATTCGGTACCCGTGGTATCGGAATACGTCGACGACGACGTCAGCGTGGAATGCTCGAATTGCCATTCCAGGGTCGCATTGACGATCGACATCTCGGCTTGCCTGGGCGTCGGATAATAGCTGTATTTGACGTACTTGCCGTACTCAGGATTGGTCACCGGGGCGTCGTCGGGGTCGCTCTTCTGGTACAGATAGGTGAACGTGCCCGTGAACATGTCGTTGGGTACCCAGCGCAGGGATGCCCTGCCTCCGTAGTCGACGGTCGAGTCGACATTCTTGTCCACGCCCCCGTTGCTGTCCCAGTATCCGACATTGTCGACATACCCTTCGTCGTTGCGATAGTAGCCTACCAGGCGCAAAGCCAGCTCATCCTTCACTATCGGTGCGTTGACCATCGCGTTGTAACGTTGCCGAAAGGAATCCCGCGAGGGGGTGGATCCGAAGTCGACCCCGGTCTGCGCGGAAAACGCGTCGAGATCGGCCTTCTTCGTAATTACGCGTACCGCACCGGCGAGCGCCCCGGAGCCGAAACCCGTCCCCTGGGGCCCGCGCAGAATCTCCACGCGCTCCACGTCGTAGAGCCGCATGTCCGGCCGTACGTTCGAATTCGTGACCAACTGTATCGGCAGGTCGTCGTAGTAGATGGCGACCGGCGCCTGCTGTGATCCGCGAAACGGCGAAGTGTTGATACCGCGAATGGTGAACTTGCCGTTGTTGGCTGATTGCGTGACGTAAGTTGTCCCCGCGATTTGCCTGGCAAAATCCTCCATATTATCAATCCCTTGCCGCTCGAGGTCAGCATTCGTCAGTGCCGTTATGCTGAGCGGCACGTCCATGAGCCGTTGTTCGCGCTTCTGTGCGGTGACCATTATTTCTTCCAGCGGCGCGGCGGACTGTGTCGCCATCCTCGCATGTGTGGTTTCCGCCCCACTCGCGATCGCAGTGCCGAAGATGAACGCAGCAACTACAGTAGCTGCAGTGAAGTATCTTGTTATTCTCGTGCCAAGCATGGAATTCCCCCAATGATTGCGTTTATCAAGGCCAACTCTCCCGAAGCTTCCGGTGAGTCAGTGCGTTGTCAGTTGTGGAATGGACTCAGGTTGGGTTAAGTGAATGTGGCATACCTCGAATGCGTGAGATACGAGCAATAAGCCGCGTTGGACGAAGTGCCACCAAAGACCCGGGCTCGCAACAGCCGCGCTCGTACCCGAGACCCGGGGGAACGACAAGGCAGTGGGCGGGACGCGATTCTGGGTCATAGGAGCATGCTGTCAGCATATTCAATCTTTTATCTTTCTATTCAATGTAATAGAATTTCGTTACAGGGTCAAGCCGCACCATGGCGGTTCGAATTTTTATGTCAACGGATGCCGGGACCTGTCGGCCGGAAGCCTCGGCCATGGAAGGAAAACGCCCGACCGGAGTATTTGAAGAGGATTCAGAATGCACACGCAGAATAATGGCGCAAACTCGCCACCAGGGACGCTAGCATGAAGTTCGAATCAAGAACTGGAATGCCCTCCGCAAGACTCAGCTCCCTGCTTGCGGCCGCAGTCGTGCTGTCGGTTGTCGCATCGACGTGTCTCGCCGAAGGCGCGAGTTATTCTCCATATGTGCGCGATGCCTACCCGAAAAGGGTGTTCTGGGGAGACACGCATCTGCACACGAGCTTGTCCGTGGATGCGAATCGCGACGGTGACAAGTACCTGGGCCCGGCGGAGGCCTTCCGCTTCGCCCGGGGTGAAGCGGTGACCGCGCACAACGGGATGCAGGTCAGGCTACGGCGGCCATTGGACTTTCTGGTCGTTTCTGACCACGCGGAAGGGCTGGGGGTCATGCGAGACCTCGACACGGCCGATCCGCGCCTGCTTGCGACCGAACAAGGTCGAATCCTGTACAACAGATTCCGCGAGATTCAGGATGCCGAGGGACTCGATCAGCACACTCGCCTCGTTCGCATGAACAACGAGGTAGTTAAGGCAATACGTGCGGACGATGATGTCAGAGACTTTGGGTACAGACACTATGTATGGGATGACGTAACGGCGCTGGCGGATCGTTACAATGATCCGGGTCGATTCACCGCATTCATAGGATTCGAGTGGTCTCCCGGCGCCATTCATCGGGTAGTCATTTTTCGCGACAACGCGGACAAGGCGAGCCGGGTCCTGCCTTTCTCGGAAGCGGATAGCAGGAACCCCGAGGATCTCTGGCGATACCTCGAAAATTATCAGGCCAAGACCGGAGGGGAAGTACTTGCGATACCCCACAACGGCAACCTCAGCGCCGGCAAACAGGCCCCACTGGTGGATTCCTACGGAAAGCCGATCAACGCGGCCTATGCAACTACCCGCTCCCGTTGGGAACCGCTCGTGGAGGTCACGCAGATAAAGGGCACGAGCGAAACTCATCCCTTGCTCGCGGTCAATGACGAATTTGCCGACTATGAAATATGGGACTTCCGAAGCGAAAGCAAGGATCCGAAGATAGAGCAATACGGGTACGTTCGAAGCATTCTGAAGAACGGGCTGGCCATGCAGGCCAAGCTCGGCATCAACCCATTCAAATTCGGAATGGCAGGAGGTACAGACGCCCACACTTCGTTGTCCACGGCTGACGAAGACAATTTCTGGGGCAAAATGACGCTGGGCGAACCGAGTCCCATCCGGATTTTCGAGCCCACGTCGACTGTTATTCGCGACGCAACCTGGAATTACTCGGCGGCCGGCTATACCGCCGTCTGGGCACAGGAGAATACGCGGCAGTCGCTCTTTGACGCGATGAAGCGCAAGGAGGTCTACGCCTCCACGGGCCCGAGGATCACCGTACGGTTTTTCGGAGGATGGGAGTACGACGCAAACGATGCATTGAAGCCCGATTTTGTGCGTATCGGCTATGCGAAGGGCGTTCCAATGGGCGGCACGCTGACTGGCGCGCAGACCGGCGTCTCCCCGCGCTTCATGATCCGCGCATTGCGAGATCCGGAAGGCGCCAATCTCGATCGCATACAAGTCATCAAGGGTTGGCGGAGTATCGACGGGCTGCTACACGAGAGAATCTACAATGTCGCGCTGTCAGACGGCCGCAGCGTCGATCCGAATGGCGCCGCGCCGCCGGTGGGCAACACGGTAAACGTCGAGGATGCTTCGTATACGAACAGCATTGGTGCTCAGGAACTCGCAGTCGTGTGGGAAGATCCGGACTTCGATCGTCGGGAACTCGCGTTCTACTACCTGCGAGTCATAGAGATTCCGACTCCCCGCTGGACGGCATATGACGCGAAATATTTCCAGCTTACGAACATACCGGAAGACGTTCCCATGATCACACAGGAGAGGGCGTTCTCCTCGCCAATCTGGTATGTGCCATGCGACACATCTCGAGATTCAAAGAGTTGCCACTAGTCAGGTGCACGAGTCGCCGACAGGCGCGACATAAACACGCAAGCTCGACGGGACAGTAAATCATGACGAGAAAGGATTTTATTGCAAGATTGCTCGGGGCGATTGCCTGGCTCTATGCCGGAATCGAAACCGGTGCCGCCAAGCCCGTTCGCGCGTATATGGCAAACGGCATCAAAGTCGGCGAAGCCAACGTTGATTCGGCGATCGTATGGGGTCGACTCACGGCGGTGCAGGACATGGTGAGCGACGGATTGCGCATCCGGGACGACGACGGCGTCGGCGGCAAGCGCCTCGAGCTGCTCCCGAAAATGGTCGGCAGCGTCCCCGGCGCCGACGGCCAGTTACGCATCGTTTACTGGCCCGAGACGCGGCCGGAACACTCGCTGTCAACAAACTGGGAGGACGTCGACGAGTCGACCGATCACGCGCATCAGTTCCACCTGAAGAACCTCGAGCCGGCGACGGCGTATCGTGTTCGGGCCGAAGGCCGCCTGTCCGGAGTGGACGAAGCGCAGATCGTCGCGTTCGACGGGAGTTTCCGGACGGCGCCGGAAGCCGCGTCGGAGACGAGGGCGACGTTCGCCATCATCACCTGTCAGGACTACCACCGCAGGGACGATCCGGTGAACGGACACACCATCTACGAAACGATGAACAGCCTCGGGCTCGACTTCCTGATCCACACGGGTGACCAGGAGTACTACGATATCCCGAAACCATTCGCTACGACCGTCGAAGCCGCGCGTTTCAAATGGCGGCGCATCTACGCGGAACCGTTCCTGCGCGAGTTTCACCGGAATCACGTGGCATATTTCATGAAGGACGACCACGATACGCTGCGCGACGATTGTTGGCCCGGACAACGCTTCGGCGATCTCACGTTTGCTCAGGGTCTTGCAATTCGGCGCGAACAGTTGCCGTCGGGGCCTGTACCGTACCGTACCGTGCGCTGGGGACGTGACGTCGAGTTGTGGCTCATGGAAGGCAGGGAGTTCAGAACGCCGAATACGGTACCGGATGGTCCGGACAAATCCATCTGGGGGAGTGCACAGAAGCAATGGTTTTACGAAACGTTCGAGAAGTCCGACGCAACGTTCAGGATACTCGTGAGTCCCACGCCCCTCGTCGGCCCGGACAAGCCCGGCAAGGCGGATAACCATGCCAACGATGCCTTCAAACACGAAGGTGACGAGCTTCGGGCATTCCTGGCGGCGCAAAAGAACACCATCGTCGTATGTGGCGACCGTCACTGGCAGTACGTTTCCGTTGATCCGATCACCGGGCTCCGCGAATACAGTGTCGGTCCGACGACGGACGCCCATGCGGGGCTGTTCTCGGAAGACCAGCGGACGGGCATGCACCGATACTTGAATATCAAGGGCGGCTTCTTCCACGTCGACGTATCAAGGGACGGTGGCGGGCCGAAGATCGTGCTCCAGCATTGCGGCGTCGACGGCACGGTTTATCACGAAGAAATAATCCAGGCGGCATGACGGACGTCCGCCGTCTAAACCGGAAAAGCTCCGATCCTTGCGTGGCCGAGATCATCCGCACAACGAACGGTATATCGACGCATCGACATCGTACTCAACGGAAACCGGGAAAACAGTTCCCCAACAGGAGGGAAAGTACTATGCGGCTTCGCCTGCAAATCAAACCATTGGCAGCGTTGGCCATCTTCACGTCTTTGCTCCACGTCCCCGTGGGTGCAAGCGCCGGAAATGACCCGCTCGTCCTTTCGAAGTTCGGGAGCTTTTTCGTTGGCGGACGCGTCAAGGACGTACCATATCGAAGCAGCAGTTCGCTGGAACCGAGGGACGAAGTGCCCGACAAAGTGAGAGTGGACCAGATGTATGTCCAATATCTCATCCCGTCGCGAGTCGCTCACGAGTTGCCGCTGGTCCTGGTCCACGGAGCCTGGCACACGGGAAAGACCTGGGAAGAAACGCCTGACGGGCGCGACGGTTGGGCGGTTTACTTCACTCGTGCGGGATTCAAGACCTACTGGGTCGACAAGCCGTGGCGCGGGAAATCGGCGTTTGATCTGGAGCCGATCGCCGCAGTCGCGCGAGGCGATGCCGATCGCCTTCCGGCAGCGACGACGATCGGGTACAAAGGCTGGTCCACTTTCCGCTTCGGTCCGACGATCGGCGAAATCTATCCGGAATCGCAGTTTCCTGTCGAAGCGGCAGATCAGTACTTCGCCCAGCTCGTGCCGGATTTCAGCACCGAGCTCAGGAATTCGCCGAAAGCGCAGTCGTATCCAGCGCTGGACGGGGACGTAGTGGCGCTTGTCGACCGGATCGGGGGCTTCATATACATTGGCCATTCACAAGGTGGGTCGGAAATACCCGGGATCGTCCGCGCGCACCCCGGCATGCTGAAAGGAGCCGTAAGCGTTGAAGGTGGCTGCCCACCCGTGGAAGACGCGGGCTTGTACAGGAACACGCCCTTTCTGGTAATCACCGGGGACTACACTGAACCAAAGCCTCACTGTCAGCCGTTCGTGGACGCTCTGAACGCTGCCGGCGGCAGCGGCACGAATCTGCACCTTCCGGCGATCGGGATTCACGGAAACGATCACATGATGATGCTCGACAGGAACAGCGACCAGATCGCACAACTTATCGTGGACTGGGTCGCCCGGGAGGTGGAAGGATCCCGGCAGTAAGACCGGGCGCAGTCAACGGCTATCGGGAATCAGGGATATCGCCGCGCCGCCGCCCGGAGCCAGCCTCAATTCCAGCGCCGTCGTGCTATCGACTTCCTTGGTGTCGATCGCATAGTCGTAGGGATTGTCGTGCCAGTCGGCATTGTCGCCGTCGTGATAGATCGTCGCGGTGTAGCGCATGCCGGGCGTGAGGAAGTCGAGCGGCACCGACAGGGTCCGGCCGTCCTCGTTCGTCAGCGCGCCGATGTACCAGTCCTGTCCGCCGCGCCGCTGCCTTGCGAAGACGACGTAGTCGCCGACCTCGCCGGCGAGCGCCACACTGCGCTCCCAGTCGGTGGGGACGGACGTAATAAAGCGGAATGCGTCAGGATACTTCGCGTAGTTTTCCGGCAGATCGGCGGCCATCTGCACCGGCGCGTAGATGACGACGTACAGCGCGAGCTGTTTCATCAGCGTCGTCGAGACGCGCTGCTCGGCATCGGGGCCCTTGAACGTCAGGTCGAAGATGCCGGGCGTGAAATCCATGGGGCCTGCGAGCAGGCGCGTATAGGGCAGGGTCGCCGTATGCGAGGGCGGATTGGGCGGTTCGCCCCAGGCATTGAACTCCTGTCCGCGCGCACCCTCGCGGCTGATCCAGTTCGGATAGGTGCGGCGCAGACCGGTGTCCTTGATGGGTTCATGGGTGATGATGCTGACCTTATGCTTGGCGGCTTCTTTAACGCTCTTCAGGTAGTGATTGACGCCGATCTGGCTGTCGTGCCATTCGTAATGCGTGATGCCGTTGCCGTCCACCCGTTGCAAACCGCCGCCGTTCGCCACGTAACCCGTCTTGACCTGCCGTATGCCCAGCGACTCGTAAAGTGCGTATGCCGCCTCCATCTGGTTCTCGTAGTTGGTGATGTTGCCCGACGTCTCGTTGTGCCCGATCAGCCGGACGCCCTTCTTCGCGCCGTAAGCGGTAACGGCTTTCAGGTCGAAGTCCGGATACGGCTTCGTGAAACTGAAGCCGGCGCCATTCGAATACCAGTCGCCGTCCCAGCCGATATTCCAGCCTTCGACGAGCACACCCGAGAATCCGTTGGCTGCGGCGAAATCCATGTAACGTTCCGTCTCCGCCGTCGTTGCGCCGTGATTCGGTCCCGAACCCCAGGTTTTCTTGCCGAGATGCATCGCCCACCAGATGCCGACGTAGCGGCCGGGCTCGACCCAGGACACGTCACCGAGCTTGTTGGGCTCGTTGAGATTCAGGATAAGACTGGAGTTCAGGAGTCCGACGGCATCCGGCGCGATCTGGATCGTGCGCCACGGCGTCGAGAAGGGCGTGGATTTCAGTGCGCGTGGGCCGCCGGATAGCGGCGTCAGGTTGGTTTGCAGTTCGCCGGGACGGCGCTGGTCGAGCACGTAGCCGGGATAGTCGACGAGCGCCGCCTCGTGCAGGGAGAGGTGCGTGCCATCGGCCAGCCGGAACGTCGCAGGCGTGTGCGCCAACATGATGTCACTCACCTTCGTCTCGTGATACAGGTATTCGTAGCGGTTCCAGCCGCGACCGGGTATCCACCAGGCCGTGGCGTCCGGATCGATGGTGAACATTGTCAATTCGTCGACGATCGCGACGTCGCCGTAATACGGCTGCTTCGGCACGATGTAGCGGAAACCGATGCCGTCGTCGTACGCGCGGAAGACGAGCGAGAATTTCCGATCGGGGCCCTGTGTCGAAGTCAGGTTCACGGTCAGTTCGTTGAAGACATCGCGGACCAGCCGGCGCTCGCCCCAGGGCTGTTCCCACGTCCCATCTCTCTTGCGCGTCTGCGAGGACGCGATCGTCAGGGCCGAGTCCAGAGGATAGCGATCCCTGAAACGCAGGCCCAGCTGCGATGGCATGACGACGATCCGGCCCCGATAGGCAACCGAATAGTCGGGCTGGCCGTGATCGTCGACGTCGACCGTCACGACGATCTGGCCGTCCGGCGAGGACAGCGTCAGGGCGGCATTGACGACGGTGGTGACCAGCAGCAGAACGACGGCCAGGGCGGCCGCGGCAATCTTGTTCATTCGTACCCCCCCTGAGCAGGTCGGTTCATCCTCTTGTCTGCGCCATTGTAGCAATCCGACCGGTAGCCACGACCCGATGCAACCGTATTCATTGCCAGGCATTCGCTATCTGGTATCTTTGAGGCAGGGCGATGCGACGTCGCTCCTGGAACTGCAACCCGTGATTCGAGGACTGAAATATGCCAACGGAGATTACGGTCAACGGCAAGATGCACACGGTCGACGCTGCCGCCGACAAACCGCTGTTGTGGGTGCTGCGCGAAGACCTTGGCCTGACCGGCACCAAGTACGGCTGCGGCATAGCGCAGTGCGGCGCCTGTTCGGTACAGATCGACGGCCGCTCGACGCGGTCCTGCGTGCTGCCGCTGTCCGCGGTCGGCGGCCGCAGCGTGACGACGGTCGAGGGTGTTACGAGTCCGGCCGCCGAGGCGGTGCGCTCGGCCTGGCGGGACCTCGATGTGGTGCAGTGCGGATATTGTCAATCGGGCCAGATGATCTCCGCCACGGCCTTGCTCGAGGCGAACCCGTCGCCCGACGACGAGGCGATCGACGAGGCGATGAGCGGCAATCTGTGCCGCTGTGGGACGTACGTGCGTATCCGGGCGGCGATACACCTCGCGGCCGAAAAATTGAGGGGCTGACATGTTGGAAAGACCTGGACATCGATTCGCTCCCCCCGCCGCGACGCTGAGCCGGCGTGGCTTCCTGCAAGTCGTCGGCCTGGCCGGCACCGGCTTCATCATCGCTTGCAGCCGCTCGGGCGGCGGCGGTGCAGGCGAGACGGCCGCGAGCGTGGCCGAGATGGGTCCGTTCATCCGGATTGCGACCGACGACACCGTGACCGTCGTCGTCAAGCATCTCGACAAGGGCCAGGGCGTGACGACGGGCCTCCCGACCATCGTCGCCGAGGAACTCGACGCGGACTGGTCGCAGATGCGGGCCGAATTCGCGCCTGCGGATGCGAGTGTTTACAACAACCTGTTCTTCGGCCCGTTCCAGGGCACCGGCGGCTCCTCTTCGGTGGCCAATTCCTGGATGCAGCTCAGGACCGCGGCGGCCGGAGCGCGGGCGATGCTGGTGGGGGCGGCGGCGGCGAAGTGGGGCGTGCCGGCGTCCGAGATCACGGTCCACAAGGGCCGGCTTGCACACAAGGGATCGGGAGAAGAGGCCACGTTCGGCGAGCTGGCCCTGGCCGCGGCGGACATCACGCCGCCGGCCGAGCCCGTGCTCAAGAAACCCGAGGACTTCGACCTCATCGGTACGCGCGTGCCGCGCCTGGACTCGTATGCCAAGACCAACGGCAC
>JBAUVS010000591.1:0-1749 GCA_049583345.1 Woeseiaceae bacterium | reverse complement strand
GAGAATTTCTTCGCGGCGTGGGAGTCGGCCTGGGGCTTCGTCGCCGACAAGTACCCGATGATCCTCACGGAGATCGGCTGGGTACGCCCGGACGGATACGGCGCGCACATCCCGGTCAAGAACGACGGCAGTTACGGCCCGATGATTGCCGAGTACATGGACAAGAAGGGCATATCCTGGATCGCCTGGTGCTTCAATCCCGACTGGTCGCCGGTGCTGATCGAGGACTGGGACTTCACGCCCAGCGAACAGGGACGTTTCTTCAGGGACCTGATGCTGAAGGCGGAGTAGTTTTCGCGGCAGGCCCGGCGCCGCAACTCTGCCGGGTCGCGCGTGTCTACAGTGCTCCCGATTTCGAAACATCAGGTGTCACATGTCTTTGAATGCAGTGTTGGTGTTCTGTCACATCCTGGGGGCGACAGGCCTGTTCGTGGTGCTCGCCTTCGAGCGGCTTTGCCTGTCCAGACTTCAAGCTTCGACGAGCCGTGAACAGGCGGCAGAGTGGATCGGCGTCTGCTCGATCCTGCCGCGGCTCAGAATACCGTCCGTCCTGCTGATACTGGTCCCGGCGCTGTACTGGGCGTTTACGGCATGGCGCGGAATTCCGTGGGTCTATGTCTCGCTGATCGCCGTGGTGGCCGCGGCGCTCACCGGGAAATTCATGAGTGCCAAGGCATTCGAGCGCCTGGCCCAAGCGGTCAACACGGATCCATTCCCCTCTCCCGCTACTCTGCCGAGGGAGCTCTGGGGCACGCTGTGGGGATCGCTGCACATCCGGACCGGACTTGTCGTCGGGCTCCTGGCAATCATGGTATTGAAACCCGATGCGATCGAATCCGTGTCGCTGCTCGGCGCGGCCGTGCTCCTGGCGCTGTTGCCGGGATTCTTTTCGAGGGTAGGAACCCGCCGCATGGCCTGATTTCAGTACCTGGCGCCCGGTGACCTCATCAGCGACGCAGGCTTCCGCTTCCCGAGCAGCAGCGTCCGCGACTCGATGTCTACCTCGCCGCCGCCGGCCGCCCGGATCTCATCACCGGTCTGCAGCGCGACCGGGACGCCGTCACGAAACACGATGCGGTTGCCGAGCGCAGCGGCAATCTTGTCGCCCGGCAAAATGATGCCGACGAGGTTGAGCGGATCCGCCGCGGAGACGACGATGCGATCGCCGCCCGGCTTCCGGTTGCGGATATTGCGCAGATCGGCGACGGCGTCGGGCAGCGCGAATTGTTCGCCCGCGAACTGCTGCACGAAGCGTCCGCCGCGGATTTCGCCGCGGGCCTCCATGCGCCAGTAGATACGCAATAGTTCGCGCCAGGGCGGCAGGTTCGTCTCGCGCTCGAGTACCTTGCGAAACACGACGCCGTAGCGGCGCAGCAGGACCCAGGCGACGTGCTCCAGTGCCTCGCCGCGGTCGACCTCGATGCCGGAATTCAGCAGCGCCCAGCGGCCGGCGCGATCGAAACCGGATGCGGCCGGCATGCGCCCTCGCCGCCTCGTGTAGCCCGGGCGCTTGCTCGACGGCGTCACCAGGGCACGCAGGCCGGCGTAACTGTCGGAGGTCACGAGCCCCCAGTTCACGAGCTCGCCGAGCGCGTCCTCGACCTGGGTGCGCAGCAGGCCCGTCGTCTGCACCAGGTCGATAAAGAACGAGGCGCCGTTCTGCCTCAGGCTGTCCAGCACCTTGTTCGCACCCGCCGTCAGGTTCTTCTCCGATAATTCCGGCAGCGGCGCGATCTCGCGCCAGTACGG
>JBAUVS010000590.1:0-1514 GCA_049583345.1 Woeseiaceae bacterium | reverse complement strand
CCTGTGGGCGATCGCTAACAACTTCAACGACGTGCTGATCAAGCAGTTCCAGAAGGCACTCGACCTGACGCGCATGCAATCGGGCCTCGTGCAGACCGCGTTCTATTTCGGCTATTTCACGATGGCGCTGCCCGCCGGCCGGGTCATGGAGCGTTTCGGTTACAAGAACGGGATCCTGTTCGGCCTGGTGCTGTACGCGCTTGGTGCCGTGTTGTTCTTTCCGGCCGCACAAGCGCGCGAGTTCTCGTTCTTCCTGCTGGCGCTGTACGTCATTGCGTCAGGTCTGGCGTTCCTCGAGACGGCGGCCAATCCGTACATTACGGTCATGGGACCGCCGTCGAGCGCCGCGCAACGGCTGAACCTGGCACAGAGTTTCAACGGCTTCGGCGCCTTCGTCGCGCCGTTCATCGGCGGCGCCCTGATCTTCTCGGGGATCGAATACTCGGCCTCCGATATGGCCGCGATGGACCCGGCGGCGCTCGACGCCTATCGGGCGACGGAAGCCGCTGCCGTGCAGCTCCCCTACCTGGGGCTCGCCGCCGTCGTCGCGATACTGGCGTTGGTCGTGCGTTTCGTACCGTTCCCTGCGCTGCGTGCGAGTGGCCCGGGCGGAGGCAGGCTCGGCGCCGTGCTCGCCCACCGGCATCTGCGCTGGGCCGTCGTGGCGCAGTTCTTCTATGTCGGCGCACAGGTCGGTGTTTGGAGTTACTTCATCAACTTCGCCCAGGAGATGACGGCGGTTGGCGAGAAATCGGCCGCCCGTTACCTCGGCATCAGCCTGATGGGCTTCATGATCGGCCGCTTCACGGGCACGGCGCTCATGCGCTTCGTCGCGCCCAACCGGCTGCTCGCTGCCTACGCCACCGTCAATGCCGTTCTGTGCGTGATCGCGATCGCGGCGTCGGGGTGGACGGCGGTCGTCGCCCTGGGTCTGACGAGTTTTTTCATGTCCGTCATGTTCCCGACCATCTTCGCGCTGGGTATCGACGGACTGCGCGAGCAGGCAAAACTCGGCTCATCGCTGATCATCATGACCATCGTCGGCGGCGCGCTGGTACCGCCGATGATGGGCACGATCGCCGACCGGGCCGGCACGCTGCAGCCGGCGCTCGCGGTGCCGCTCGTCTGTTTTGCGGTCGTCTGCGTCTTCGGCGTATACGGCTACCGGACACGGCGGGCGTGATACCGCCGCCCGAATTCGAAAATCTGGAGATACTACGATGAGACTGTTGCGATACGGCGCGCCCGGCGCCGAAAAACCGGGACTGCTCGACGACGACGGCGGCATCCGCGACCTCTCCGGCGTCGTCGACGATATCGATGCCACGGCGCTCGACGACGAAACCCTTGCACGCATCGCGGATCTCGACACCGGGCGCCTCCCGCACGTCGACGCAGCGATGCGGATAGGACCCTGCGTCGGCGGCGTGGGCAAGTTCGTGTGCATCGGCCTCAACTACGCCGATCACGCGCGCGAGTCCGGCGCGGCAATCCCGTCGGAACCGGTCGTATTC
>JBAUVS010000589.1:0-2064 GCA_049583345.1 Woeseiaceae bacterium | reverse complement strand
CCGTTGCTGGTCGGGAAGTCGCGCGCGTACACGATGGTCCCGGTAATGCTGCCGGAGATCGACCGCCCGGTGATGTCCGCGGGCGGCGTCGTAGCGCCTCCGCTCATGTTTTCGAGCAGCTTGGTCGGGTAGCTGCGATCGTGCGTCACCGCCGCGACGCCGGCGACCCAGGGTGCGTTGCCGGCCACCTCCGCCGTGCCGGCATCGGGGCCGTCGTTACCGGCCGAATTGGAAACGAAGATACCGGCGGCGCGCGCCGCGAGAAACGCCTGGGCCTGGGTGGAATTCCACGGGCTGCCCGACGGCGTCCCGATCGAGTGGTTGATGACGTCGACGACACCGTCGGCGATCGCCTGGTCGACGGCGGCCACGATGTCCGAGAAATAGCACGAGGGCGCGCAGACCTTGTATACGACGATATTCGCGTGCGGCGCGACTCCGGATATGCGCGGGAACACGATCGAACTCGGATTGCCGTCGGCGTCCGGCAGCGGCACGTTGTACACGACGTTGCCGGCGGCCGTGCTGGCGGTATGCGAGCCGTGTCCGTTCGTGTCGGTGAACGGCGCGGCGCCGGGCAACAGGATTTCGTCCGGGGGATCGCTGGGCTGCGCGGCGAGGAAAGTATAGGCGCCGATCAGCTTGTCGTTGCAGGTTCCCGGATAAGCGTTGCACTCGCCCAGGTAATTCCCGGAGCCCAGCGGGTTCACGACGGTGTAGCCGTCGTCGCCGGTCGCCGCAAACGACGGATGAACGGGGTTGATGCCCCCGTCGATGATGCCGATCACTTCGCCCTCGCCCTGGTAGGGCACGCCGGTGGCGGTACCGTTCCACAACTGGTCGGCGCCGATGAAGGCGGGCGTCGACGCCGTCTTCATCTCGACGGCGCGATCGCGCTCCACCAGCCTCACGCCCGGCAGCGAACGCACTTTGTTCGCCGCCGTTTCGGTCATGACCACGGTCGCCGCGTTCAGTGCGTGCTGGTGCGTGCGCAGGACGCGGATGTCGCCGGCCTTGGCGCGCATGTGGCTGAGCATGTCGGTCTGCTCCTGGCGCAGGTGGTCGACATAAGCGCGCGCGGCCGGCGACCTGGGATTCATCCGCTTGCCGGCGGCCGTGTTGGCCGGCGCGAGCCCGCTGATGCCGCCCCGGTACAGCGGCAGCGGCTCGTCTTCGAACTCGACGATGTAGCGGTGCGGCTCGCCCTTGTCCGGAACCGTTTCGTTGGGCGCACGCACCCACTTGGTCGGCTGCTTGGACTGAGCGGCCCGGATCGGCTGGTTGTCGGGGATGCGGTTCGCAGCCTCGGCAACCGGCGAACCCATGGAAATCAGTAGTGCACTGGCTACGGCTAGCGTGGTGAATACACGGGCCATGACAACCTCCCTGGATTCTTATTGATTATGTAAAGCTCGTCCTGCCGGACAGCGCGCCGCCCCAACGGCACAGGCTCGTCGGCGCCCGGCAAATTTATGATTGTGTTTGCAGAACCGGACCGCCTCCCCAAGGCGGAAAATGGTCCGCTGGCTTGAGTATATGTCCTTGCGGGCGTTTCAATCCAGACCGGCGGCGATTCGGTTGGCGCGGGTCGACACGCACCAGTCGAGCTGGTCTTCGCCGCGCGCGAGACTCTTCAGGATGTTGTCGCGCACGAGGTCGGCGAGCGGCAGCGGCGCACGCACGTCTGCCGCCTCGCTGAGGATCAGCGTCAAGTCCTTGAGCCCCGTGATCAACGTCGCGCCCGCGTCGTCGAAATAGCCGGTGCGTATGCGCTCGGCGTATTCCCGCACGGCCGGGTTGGGGAACACCTGGTTGATCATCAGGTGCTGAACCGTCTCCGTGTCGAGGCCGTGCTTCTCCGCGAAGACGAAGGTCTCGGACATGGTCTCCAGCAGGCCGGACAGGAAGAAGTTCACGGTCAGCTTCATGCGTGCCGCGTTCGCCGGACTCTCGCCGACGTCCACGATCATGTTGGTGAACGTCTCCAGGACCGGGCGCACGCGCGCGACGGTGTCCGACGGACCGGCGACGAGCGCGGCCAGCGTGCCGGCCGCGGCCGACGTC
>JBAUVS010000588.1:0-5017 GCA_049583345.1 Woeseiaceae bacterium | reverse complement strand
GCCGGGGGCGTCCTGGCCGGCAGCCGGGTCCTGGTGACGGCCGGGCCCACCCGCGAACCCATCGATCCGGTCCGCTACATCAGCAACCGCAGTTCCGGGAAGATGGGCTATGCGATCGCCGCGGCGGCTGCGGCCGAGGGCGCGGCGGTGTGCCTGGTGAGCGGGCCGGTCGCGCTCGCGGACCCGGCGGGCATCGAGGTGATCCGCGTGACGACCGCCGACGAGATGTACGCGGCGACGCACGAGCATCTCGCCGGTGTCGACATCTTCATCGCGGCCGCGGCGGTCTCGGACTACCGGCCGGTCGAGGCGGCGCAGAGCAAGATCAAGAAGGACAAGGAGACGATGCGCATCGACGTGGTCAGGACCCGCGACATCCTGGCGTCGGTCGCGGCGCTCGACGGCGCGCCGTTCACCGTCGGTTTCGCCGCCGAGACGGAGAATGTCCGCAAGTACGCGCTGGCGAAACTCGACAAGAAGAAGCTGGATCTGATCGTGGCGAATCGCGTCGGCGACGACTGTGGCTTCGATCGCGACGAGAACACGATCGAGGTCTACTGGCATGGCGGCGAACGCGCGTATCCGACCGCGCCGAAGGCGGATCTCGCGCGGGCTGTCGTGCGCCTCGTCGCGGAACGCTTCGAGCAGGATCGCGGCAGCGCGGCGCGACCCGGGCTGTCCGTCGTCTCGACCAGAGAATGACGAGCCCGATGCGATCGATCGAACTGAAGCTGCTCGATCCCCGCCTCGGGGACCAGATCCCGTTGCCGCACTACGCGACCAGCGGTTCCGCCGGACTGGACATGCGCGCGTGCATCGACGAACCGCTGGTCGTGGCGCCGGGCGAGACCGTGCTGGTGCCCACCGGGCTCGCGATCCATATCGGGGATGCGTCGCTGGCGGCCGTGCTGTTACCGCGCTCCGGGCTCGGCCACAAGCACGGACTCGTACTCGGCAACCTGACCGGCCTCATCGATTCCGACTACCAGGGGCAGGTCTACATCTCCTGCTGGAATCGGGGATCAGCGAGTTACGAGGTGCAACCCGGCGAGCGTATTGCGCAGATGGTGTTCGTGAATGTCGAGCAGGTGCGTTTCAGCGTCGTCGAGGAGTTCGAGGACAGCGCGCGCGGCGCCGGGGGGTTCGGTCACTCGGGCACGGCCTGACCGTTCGACGCCGTCAGGCCTTTCAACACCATGAAGCGATTGATGTCGCCCTCGAATTGCTTGCGGATGTCCGCTTCCTCGGATCGATACTTCGCGAGATTGTCTTCGTGGCGGGTGATCGCCGCCTCGGTCTCCTTGATCTCGTCGACCAGGCCCGGGTCGATGACTTCGGCATCCGGGTCCGTGCTGTAAGGCTTGTAACGGGACGCCACGCCTTTCAGTTGATCGAGGCGGCGGCGCAGGTTCTTCAGATAGAGCTCCGTCACCCGTGCCTGCGCCTGGAACAGCTCCAGGCGGCGGTCGCGATGCATCTCGATTTCGTCGACGCTGCTGTAGGTGGCCAGCAGCGCCTGGTCCGCACGGTGCTGCAGTTCTTTCTGCTGCTCGAGCTCTGCCTGGCGTCGTTCCAGCGCGATCTGTTCGGGCGTCTTCTTGCCCTGCAGCTCGTCGATGCTGATGCCCTGATCGTTGAGCACCTGCTTGGGGGCGTCGGCATATTCCGGTGGCACGCTGTCGCCGTAGTGCCGGACACCGTCCTCGTCGATCCAGCTGTAGGTCTTCGTGTGCTGCGGACCGGCGGCGGCGGCCGCAGTTGCGAGTAAACATAATGAGGCGGCGGCGAGTAGACGCATAACGGAACTATGCCATGGCTGGCAAGGCCAGAAATTGGACTGGTTCGCGAATTTGCAGCTTAGTCCCCTGACCCGGTCAAGTAAACTGGCCGCTGGCGACACTTTGTTTCACGGTGTCAGGAGATGACACCGTACTCGCGGCGGTAGGCCAGCACGGCGGGGAGGTGCTCCTCGTACTCACTTGATTCTTCGAGAGTATCGATGAGGTCTTCGAGTCGGATGATGCTGATCACCGCGATGCCGAGCGACTGTTTGAGTTCCTGCACGGCCGACAGAGCACCCTGACCGCGCTCCTGCCGGTCCAGCGAAATCGCCAGGCCGACGACTTCCGCACCGGCGGCCGTGATGATCTGACAGGCTTCGCGCACCGCTGTCCCCGCCGTGATGACATCGTCGACGATCAGCACGCGGCCCTCGAGCGGCGAGCCGACGACGTCGCCGCCTTCGCCGTGCGCCTTCGCTTCCTTGCGGTTGTAGGCGTAGGGCACGTCGATGTCCTGGTGTTCCGCCAGCGCTGCGGCGGTGAGTGCCGCGAGCGGGATGCCCTTGTACGCCGGTCCGAACACCATGTCGAAGCGAAGTCCGGAGTCCGCAATTGCCGCGGCGTAGTAACGGCCGACGCGGGCGGCCGCATAACCCGTGTTGAACAGTCCGGCATTGAAGAAGTACGGGCTGACGCGACCCGATTTCAGGCGGAATTCTCCGAAGCGCAGTACGCCGAGTTCCAGGGCAAGCTCGATGAATTCCTTCTTGTAGGCCTGCATGCTGCGGTCTTTCGGTATGATGGCCAGCTTTCGGTGCGCGTCGGAGTATGACACAGGCGCATCGACCGGGAGAACTGCATTGTTCCGTGTGATCAGTCTCAACGCGAATGGCATCCGCGCCGCTGCGAGGAAGGGATTTTTCGACTGGATGCGGCGACAGGATGCCGACGTCGTCTGCATCCAGGAGACCAAGGCGCAGGTCCACCAGCTCGAAGATGCGGTGTTCATGCCCGCAGGCTTCCACTGCTATTACGAAGACGCCGGCAAGAAAGGTTACAGCGGTGTGGCCGTGTACACGAAACACGAGCCGGATCGGGTCGTGCGCGGCTACGGGGATCCCGAATTCGACGCCGAGGGACGCTACCTGGAAGTGCGCATCGGCGGATTGTGTGTCGTGTCCCTGTACCTGCCGTCCGGGAGCTCCAGCGAGGAACGGCAGGCAGCGAAATACCGCTGCATGGCGACCTTCACCGAGCACCTGAAGAAACTGCGGAGGCGGCGCTCGGAATACATCGTCTGCGGCGACTGGAACATCGCGCACAGGGAGATTGACCTGAAGAACTGGAAGTCGAATCAGAAGAACTCGGGTTTCCTGCCACAAGAGCGGGCATGGATGGACGAGGTGTTCGGACGGCATCGGTATGTCGATGCATTCCGGATCGTGGAGCCCGGCGAGGACCAGTACACGTGGTGGTCGAACCGCGGCCGCGCCTGGGAGAAAAACGTCGGCTGGCGCATCGACTACCAGGTCGTCACGCCCGGGCTGAAGGACAGGATCCTGTCCGCCGACATCTACAAGGACGAGCGCTTCTCGGACCATGCGCCGCTGATCATGGATTACGATTGGGATCCGGGCGGCACAGCGGGGTCCTGAAAGCGGATGCAGCGGGAATCCTTAAGGGAGGCCATCCTCAACCGGCGCATGCTGATCTGCGTGTTTACCGGATTTACCTCCGGACTGCCGCTCTACGTCCTCATCCAGCTGGTGCCGGCCTGGCTGAAAGTCGAGGGAGTCGGCATCGCCGAGATCGGGTTCTTCACGCTCGTCGGATTCCCCTACACCTGGAAGTTCCTGTGGTCGCCGGCGATGGACCGGTACACGCTGCCGTTCCTCGGCCGGCGCAGGGGCTGGATGCTGGTCACCCAGGTCGCGCTGTTGCTGTCCATTGCCGCAATGGGCCTCGTCAAACCCTCGGTGTCGATCTGGACCGTCGCCGGCCTCGCGGCGGCCGTCGCATTCTTCAGCGCCAGCCAGGACATCGTGCTGGACGCTTATCGGCGCGAACTCCTGCCGGACGCGGAACTCGGGCTCGGTAATGCCATCCACATCCAGGCCTACCGTCTCGCCGGGCTCGTGCCGGGCTCGCTGGGGCTGATCCTCGCGGATCACCTGCCCTGGGAGACCGTGTTCGTGGTCGTGGCGCTGTTCATGGGCGTCGGCCTGGTCCTGACCTTCGCGATCGGCGAGGCTGTCGCCGATCCGCATCCGCCGAGGACGATGCGCGAGGCGGTCGTCGAGCCGTTCCGCGAATTTGTCGACAGGAAGGGAATCGCTGCGGCCGCGCTGATCCTGGCATTCATGGTCCTGTACAAGTTCGGCGACAACATGGCCACGGCATTGCAGACACCGTTCTTCCTCGACGTCGGCTTCAGCATGACGGAAGTCGGTTCGATCGCCAAGATCGCGGGGCTCGTCGCCGTGATCGTCGGCGGACTCGCGGGCGGCGTCGCGATGATCAAGCTCGGCATCAATCGCGCGCTGTGGCTGTTCGGTGTCGTGCAGGTCGTCAGCATCCTCGGCTTCGCGCTGTTGGCCGCCGTCGGTACGAACCCGTGGCTGCTGGGTTTCGCGGTGGCTTTCGAATACCTGGGCGTCGGGCTCGGCGCGGCCGCGCTCACGGGGTTCATAGCACGCACGACGAACCCGGCCTTCGCCGCGACCCAGTTCGCTCTGTTCACCGCGCTCGCGGCCGCGCCGCGCACGCTGGCGAACGCGACGACCGGACTCATCGTGGCGCGGCTCGGCTGGACGAATTTCTTCCTGCTCTGCACCGTGCTGGCCGTTCCGGGCATGTTGTTGCTCTTGAAAGTCGCGCCGTGGAAAGCCGATGAATGAACTGGCGGAAGTCGAAGTCGGGCGCCTGGACGAACTCGAGGACCCCGGCTGCCGCGAGTTCGAGATCGGCGGCGGTGACTGGCCGTTCCGCGGCTTCGTGGTGCGGCAAGGCGACGCCGTCCATGCTTACGAGAATTTCTGCATGCACGTGGGCCATCCGCTCAACTGGATGCCGAACGGCTTCTTCAATCGCGACAGGACGGCCCTGCAATGCGCGTCGCACGGCGCGATCTACGAAATGGACACGGGCTTGTGTGTCGCCGGTCCCTGCATCGGCAAGTCGCTGCGCAGGGTCGCCGTCGAGGTGCGCGACGGCGTGATCTACGTCACCGGCCCGAC
>JBAUVS010000587.1:0-1564 GCA_049583345.1 Woeseiaceae bacterium | reverse complement strand
GAGGTACGGGCCGAGACGCTCGCCTTCGGTCAACCCGACCTCGAGCGCCGGATCGACCGCCTCGAGACGTCGGTCAAGGCGTTGCGCGCGGCTGCGCCCCGGGGCGAAGGGCGCCGCCAGCTCGCCGAGGTGTATGCCGACCTCGGCGAGCCGCTGGAGGCGCTGCGGTCGGCTATCGAAGAGTTGCGGCAGGCGCTCGACGAACTGGCGGGGGCGTCGGCAGAACTCGGGAAGCTGCACGAGCGCCTGACCGGCGCCGGCGAGCGGCTTGCGGTACTGATCGGTGAGGAAACCTGGGACGGGCTGCGCTGGCTGGAGACCGCGCCGCGCAGCCTGCGCATCAACCTGACGCCGCTCGACGTGTCGACCAACCTGCGCGGCCTGATCGACGGCGGCCAGCAGGCCTGGGTCTTCACTTCGGCGACACTTGCCGTCGGCGAGGACTTCTCTCACTTCGCGTCTCGCATGGGCCTGGGCGGCGTCTCCGGTCTTACGTTTCCGAGTCCGTACGCGCTCGAGACCAACGGGCTGGTGTACCTGCCGCCGGACCTGCCCCCGCCTTCGGATGCAGGGCATACGGATGCCGTCTGCGACGCCGTGATGCCTTTGCTGGAGATGACCGCCGGCGGCATGTTCTGCCTGTTTACCAGCCACCGTGCGCTGCAGGCGGCGAGTGCCTGGTGCCGGTCGCACCGGAAACGGCTGCGCGGGCGCCGATTGCTCGTGCAGGGCAGCGCACCGCGGGACGATCTGCTTCGGCGGTTCCGGGACGCCGGCGACGCCGTATTGCTCGGTACGGGCAGTTTCTGGGAGGGTGTCGACGTCCGGGGACCGGCACTGACGATCGTGGTTATCGACAAATTGCCGTTCGCCTCTCCGGCCGACCCGCTAATGATGGCGCGTCTCGAGTTCATCCGACGCCAGGGCGGTAACGGGTTCAGTTCCCATCAACTGCCGCAGGCCGTGCTCGCGCTGAAGCAGGGCGCCGGCCGGCTGCTGCGCGACCAGCACGACTTCGGCGTCGTGGTTTTGTGCGACCCGAGGCTCACTTCCCGGAGCTACGGACGTACCTTTCTGGACAGCCTGGCGCCGATGCCCACCACGCAATCGATCGAAGATGTCCGGCGTTTTCTCGGCACGCACGAGCGCGAAGGGGCGGTCGCTTGAGGCTGCTCGCCCTCGATACGTCCTCGGTCGCGTGTTCGGCGGCGCTGCTGGTCGACGACGCCGTCACCGAACGTCACGAAGAGCAGCCGCGCGAACACACGCGCCTGTTGGTGCCGATGCTGCGCTCGCTGCTGGCCGAGAGCGCAGTGTCGTTGCAGGATCTGGACGCGATCGTCCTCGGCAACGGGCCCGGATCGTTCATCGGCATGCGGATCGGGGCAGCCGTCGCGCAAGGTCTGGCGTTCGGTGCGGGACTCGACATCGTGCCGATTTCGTCGCTGGCCGCGGTGGCCGCCGAAGTGATCGCGAGCCGGGAGGCGGGGGAAGTGATCGTGGCGCAGGACGCACACATGCGCGAGGTCTACCTGGGCCGATTCCGCCCCGGCGATGA
This sequence comes from Woeseiaceae bacterium, assembly GCA_049583345.1. Classification (GTDB taxonomy): domain Bacteria; phylum Pseudomonadota; class Gammaproteobacteria; order Steroidobacterales; family Woeseiaceae; genus UBA1847. The sequence continues at coordinate 6 of JBAUVS010000587.1, read as the reverse complement.
CGGCTT
>JBAUVS010000586.1:0-2680 GCA_049583345.1 Woeseiaceae bacterium | reverse complement strand
ACCGGAATCAGGAGCAACAGAGCAGCATGCGTCAGCGGATGTGCCCGTCTTCCCCGATGCATTTCGCTTCTCCCTCGCTGCTCGGTCGGGGAACTCCGCGGCGCTCGACCTTCGCGGAGCCCACTATCTGAAGTATTGCACAGCTGCCGAGGATCGGCGATGCGGCGGCCGATCAGACCGAATCATCCCGCGAAACGCCAAATCCCGCCGGATGTTGACTACACTTAGAAAGAAGAATCGACCCGCGCACGGGTGCTAACACGAAAAAGAACAACAAATTCCTCAGCTTGTTCGTCGCCGGATGCCTGTGGCTGGCCTCTCAGGCCGTCCACGCCCAGGCGGGCTTCTACGAATCCGAGCCCAACGACACGCCGGCGGACGCGAATCGGATCACGGGTGCTGTCACGGTCTACGGCTCGATGCAGTCCGGCGACCAGGACGGCTTCCTGTGGACCGTCACGGACGACGACGCGCGCAAGCGCTGGGACTTCGAGCTGCACGGTATCCCCGGCGCGCTCACGATTGCCGACATCGTGCGCATCGAATACGCGGATAACGGCACAGACGTCGCCGATACGGAACGCCTGATGAAGATGGGCACGCGCGACGGGCTGACGCCGTCGATCCATCGCGGCCTGTTGTTCGAACCCGGCGAGTACCTGATCGGGATTGCGCGGGCCGGCGGCGAGCAGTCCGGCGAGGGCGCGTTCCGTCCGCCGGTCGGCAACCTGTCCTTCGGCACGGACGGCAACCCTGACGTCGAGGACGGCACGCCGTCGCCGACTGGCGGGATGCCGCAGACTCCGGGTGCCTGGCGCCTGCTCATCAGCGAAGACGATTCGCTGACCGTGCAACAGAACCCGGGGCCGCGCGAGACGCGCAAGGCGGCATACGCGATACGGCCCGGCAACGACTTCGCCACCTTCGAGACGCGCGAGACGGCATGGTACGGTTTCGACTTCGACGAACGCGCCGCAGCGCAGCGCTGGGACATCGAGGCGCACGCGCCGCTCGGCCGCGAGCTGCGCGCCAGGCTGGTCGACGCGGCCGGCAAGGAACTATCCTCGGGACGCTCGGACCAGCACGGGCTGATCCGCTTCCCCGACCTCGCCCCGGGCGTTACAACCTGGTACCTGGAATTGATGGCACCCGAGCCCGGCTTCATCCATGCCGTGCGTTCCACTGCCGCGGGCCGGCGCGTGGCCGGCGAGGAAGCCGAGCCCAACAACGACCGCCAACACGCCAACCGGGTCGACTTCACGCAGCCGGTGACCGGTCGCATCGGCGGCGACGACAGCGAGGACTGGTTCCGCTTCGCGCTGGACGATGCCGCGGCCGACCAGTTGCTGACGCTGCGCGTCGAATCGCAGCCGGGAACGACGCTGCAGTTGTGTCTGTACACGGGCGACTGGACCCGGACGCAGTGCAAGGACGGAACGACTCCGCTCGAGCTGCCCGACCTGCTGCTCTCCACCGGAAACTGGGGCGTGTACCTGGGGCGTGCCGACGCCGCCGAGTACACACTGTCGCTGTCGCCGCAGGGTCCGGTCGAGCCGGGCATCGAGGCCGAACCCAACGACACGCGTGAATTCGCGAGCGGCGTACCCTCGAATCACCGTATCAAGGGCCGCTTCGTGGGCGACGAGGACGATTTCTTCCGCTTCACGATCGCGGACGAGCCTCAGCTCTGGCGATTCCAGGTGATCGGCGACAACATTTTCGAAGTCGGCTATTACGATGGCTCCGGCGAGCAGAAGGCCGTGCTGCGCGCGACGCCCGGCCAGAAGCGCGTGCGCCTCGACGACCTCTTCCTGCTGCCGGGCACGCACTATCTGCGCGTGGCCGGCAGGGACGGCGGCAAGTACGCGTTGCTCGCGCGACCGCTGGGCCCCCCGGATCCCAATGGCGAGATCGAACCGAACGACCAGTCGAACATGCAGCGCCTCGCCATCGGCCAGACTCGCAGCGGCCTGCTCGCCGAAGAGAACGACATCGACTACTACCGCTTTTTCCTCGCCAACACGGATCACATCCGCCTCACCGTGAAGCCGCCGCCGGACGGCATCGTCGATGCCGATCTCTACTGGTACGATCAAGTGCTCGGCGACGGTCAGCCGGGTGCTCCCGGCGAGCCGCTCGTCATCGAGGGACGGTTCCCGCCGGGCGACTACTACGCGAAGCTGTCGGCACGGCAGGTGAGCGGCGCGGAGTACACTCTTGCTCTGGAACGTCTGCCGCGCTTTTCCTGTTCTTCCGACTGCGAACCGAACGGTATGAGCCAGGTCTATCTGGCTGCGCCGCTGCCTCCCGACCTCGTGCTGCAGGGCAAGTCCGGCGACTGGCGCGACTGGGACTACTTCCAGCTGCCGGCCTTCGATGCGCCGACGGAGCTCGTGATTCGTACGCCGCAGCCGCTGCCCTGGCTGACGCTTGGGCCCCGTTTCAGCGAGCGCGAGCGCCTAGATTACGACGCGGAGTTCGGTGGTTACCGCACGACGGTCCCCGCAGGCAGATCGAACCGGCTCATGCTCGACTCGGGAGGCAAGCCCTACCGCCTGCAACTCGAGTTTCCGCAGGGCCCGCTCGTGCCGGTAACCGAGCCGCTGCCGGCCGAGCTCGCGCTCGCATTCGACGTGAACAAGGTGTCGGCCTTCCGGCGGGAGGGCCAACAGGTCACCGG
>JBAUVS010000585.1:0-4184 GCA_049583345.1 Woeseiaceae bacterium | reverse complement strand
GGCCGGGGAATTGCGCGTCCAGGCGCCCGGCGACGATGCCGGCGAGCTGGATCGGCGCGAGTTCGCCGACCCAGGGCACGAGGCGCCGCTCCAGCTCGTCGTACTTGCCGACCATGCGTTCGGGCTTGTGGCCCGGGTAGTCGTAGAAGTATTCCTTGAACTGGCTTTCGATGATGCCGCGCTTCTCCTCGATCACGAGGACTTCGTCTTTGCCCCTGACGAACTCGAGTGCGCCGTCGTGCTCGAGCGGCCAGACCATGCCGACCTTGTAGACGTCGACGCCCAGGCGCTTCGCCTCGCGCGCGTCGATGCCGAGCAGGCGCAGCGCCTCCATGAGGTCGAGATGACCCTTGCCCGTCGTGACGATGCCGTAACGCGCGTCGGGGACGTCGAAGATCTTGCGATCGATCGGGTTCGCGCCGGCGAAGGCCAGCGTCGCCGCCTTCTTCGCCTCGAGCCGTTCCTCGATCTGCGGGCCGGGGAAGTCGGGCCAGCGGTAGTGCAGGCCGCCGGGCGGCACCTCGAAGTCCGGCGTGACGAACCGCGGCGCCGGCGGCAGCTGCAGCGACATCGCGGATTCGACGGTTTCGGAAATCGCCTTGAAGCCGACCCACATACCGGAGAAGCGCGACAGCGCGAACCCGTACAGCCCGAACTCGAGGTACTCGGCAACGTTGGCCGGGTTCAGGTGCGGCATGACGAAGGTCAGGAAGGCGACGTCGGACTGGTGCGGCATCGACGAGGACACACAGCCGTGGTCGTCGCCGGCGACGACGAGCACGCCGCCGTGCGGCGAGCTGCCGTACGCGTTGCCGTGTTTCAGCGCATCGCCGGCACGGTCGACGCCGGGCCCCTTGCCGTACCAGATGCCGAACACGCCCTCGACCGTCTTGTGCGGATCGGTCTCGACCTGCTGCGTGCCGAGGATCGCGGTCGCCGCCAGGTCTTCGTTGACCGCGGGCAGGAAGCGGATGTCGTTGTGGTCGAGATAGGACTTCGCACGCCAGAGTTCCTGGTCGTAGGCACCGAGCGGCGAGCCGCGGTAGCCGGCGATGAAACCCGCGGTATTCAGTCCGGCGGCGCGGTCGAGCGCGCGCTGCATCAGCGGGATGCGTACCAGCGCCTGGGTGCCGGTCAGGAATACGCGCCCGGACTCGCGCCGGTAACGGTCGGTGAGCTCGTAATCGTCGAGCGGCGGGGCGGAGGAGAATACGTGAGCGGGAGTCGCCATGGTCGGTCTTGGGGAGCGTCGGGGACCCTCCAGTCTCGCAGAAATCCGGCGCAAAGCGTTGCCAGATTTGCCGGTTTTCACGCAGAAATCGGGAAAATATTTCTAGTAATGCGCTAAAAATGGGATAACATTGCAAAATGAGCGCCAGGGAGGCAAACGGGCTCGAGACCAGCGACCGCCGCATCCTCGCGGAGATCCAGCGCGACAGCCGCTTGACGATGCAGGAACTGGCCGACCGTGTCGGCATGTCGCCGTCGGCGGTCTGGCGCCGCATCCGCAGCCTGGAAGAAGACGGCGTGATCGACCGTTACGCCGTCATCGTCAATCCGCGCAAGGCCGGCTTCGACCTGTCGGCGATCGTCCACGTCTCGCTCGCGCGGCACGAGGAGAGCAACGTCGACAACTTCGTGAACGAGATCAGCAAACACCCGGAAGTGCTCGAGTGCTTCGCGACCAGCGGCGAGGCCGACTTCCATCTGCGCGTCGTCGTCGAGGATATGGACAGCTACAATCGTTTTCTCGACGAATTCATGTTCCGCCTGCCGGGCGTGCAGCAGGTACGCTCCAACATCGTGCTGAAAGAAATCAAGACCGATACAGCCTTGCCGTTCGGCGGATCCTAGCCGGCTGAGCCTTTTTCAACAGCCTGCTAGGGCAGGAGCAAGGTGGAACCGGTCGTCCTGCGCGCCTCGAGATCGCGGTGAGCGTCTGCCGCGTCTTTCAGCGCGTAGCGCTGACCGACGCGAATGTCCGGCCGCGCCCGTTGTAAAAAGGCGAACAGCTCCGCTGCGGCGCCGAGCAGTTTCTCGCGGGTGTCGATGAACGGATCGATGATGGGCCGCGTGACGTACAGCGAGCCGCGGCGGGCGAGCTCGGACGGCGCGAAGGGCTCGACGGGACCCGACGCGTTACCGAAGGTCACCATCACGCCGTGCGGTCGAAGGCAATCGAGCGACGTCATGAAGGTGTCGCGGCCGACCGAATCGTAGACGACCGCGACGCCGGCACCGCCCGTCAAGTCGCGGACGCGTGCCGGGATATCGTTTGCGTCCGCGAGTATCACGTGATCGCAGCCGTTCGACTTCGCGAGATCGGCCTTCCTGTCGGTGCCGACGATGCCGATGACGGTTGCGCCGAGCCACTTCGCCCACTGCGTCGCAATCGAACCGACGCCGCCGGCGGCCGCGTAGAGCAGTATCGGGTCGCCGTTTGCGACGGGATAACTGCGCCTGAGCAGGTACCAGGAAGTCAGCCCCTTGAGGAATACCGCGGCGGCGGTCTCGTCGCTCATCCATTCGGGTATGGGCACGAGTTGTTCCGCCCCGAAATTGCGGTGCCCGGCGTAGGCGCCGGTGCTGCCGCCGGCATAGACCACGCGGTCGCCGGGCGCGAGGTCGGTGACGTCGTCGCCGACGGCCTCGATGATGCCGGCCGCCTCCATACCCAGCGTCGCCGGCAGCGCGACCGGATACAGCCCGCTGCGATGGTAGGTATCGATAAAGTTCACGCCGATCGCCGTATGCCGGATCAGCGCCTCGCCGGCGCCGGGTTCGGGCAGCTCGACGGTCTCCCAGCGGAGCGTGTCCCGGCCGCCGAATTCATGGATGCGTATTGCGTGCGTCTTCATCGAATGTCGCTTCACCGCCGGGGAACCCTGTTGTAGCATCACGGGTCCACTCTGTGCCACCCAAACTTCCGGAGAACCGCGTCCCATGTCGAAACTCACCTCGCGTATTGCATTTGTCGTGACCGCGTGTGTCGTCACGTCCCTGGCCATGGCGGGCGATACTCCGCAGCATCAGCGCCACGAGTTAATGGAAGGCGTCGGCGACGCCGCCAAGCCGGTCGGCAAGATGCTCAAGGGCGAGAAGGGATTCGATGCGCAGGTGTTGATGAAGTCGCTGAATACGTTCCTCGATGCCTCGAATCGTCTCGGCGACCTGTTCCCGGCGGGCAGCGAGACCGGCGAGAAGACCCGGGCCGCTCCGGCGATCTGGGACGATCGGGAAGGCTTCAAAGACGCAATCGCAGTGTTGCACAAGGCGGCATCCGATGCGATCGCCGCGAATCCGGGTACGCTCGAGGAGGCCAAGGCGGCGATGGGCCCGGTCTTCCACGCCTGCAAGAACTGCCACGACACGTATCGACTTCCGGAAGACTGATCCGCGCCCGATGCGGCGACTCGTCCGGACCGTCATTGCGCTGCTGGCGCTCGGCGTCGCCGCAGGCTGGTGGCTGACACGACCGCTCACGATCGCAGCGGCCGAACTGCCGGATCACAGGCCGGATGCGGTGGCGGGCGAGCGCATCTTCTGGGCCGGCGGTTGCGAGTCCTGCCACGCGAGCCCGGTCGACGGCAAGCGCGCGACCGGTGAGGACTTGCTGCGGCTCGGCGGCGGCATGCAACTCGATACGCCGTTCGGCGTGTTCCGCGTGCCGAACATCTCGCCGGACCGCGCCGACGGCATCGGCGCCTGGTCGATGCTCGACTTCGTCAACGCGGTGCAGCGCGGCGTGTCGCCGGACGGACGGCATCTGTACCCGGCGTTTCCGTATACGTCATATGCAAAGATGGCAATGCGCGACGTGATGGACCTGCGTGCGTACCTCGACACGCTCCCGGCCGTGCAGGGCCGGGTCGAACCCGCCACATTGCACTTCCCGTGGTCGCTGCGGCGAGGTATCGGCCTGTGGAAACGGCTGTACCTGAAAACGGAACCGGTGATGCATTTCGATTCTCCGGGAGACGCCGTCCTGCGCGGGCAGGTGCTCGTCGAAGGCGCGGGGCATTGCGGCGAATGTCACACGCCGCGGGATCGCTTCGGCGGCCTGATCCTCGATCGCTGGTTGTCCGGCGCGCCGAACCTGGAGGGGGAGGGGCGTGTGCCGAACATCACGCCGGGCGGCAAGGAGGTGTCCGGCTGGTCGGCGGTGGATATCGCCTATTACCTCG
>JBAUVS010000584.1:0-5719 GCA_049583345.1 Woeseiaceae bacterium | reverse complement strand
AGCTGGATGACGTAGACGGGCCAGATGAACGCCTTGACCATGTTGACGATCGAGTCGACCGCGAAGTGGAGGACGATCTGGATGACTTCGCTGGCGATAAAATTGACGAAGCTGTCGCTCTGCAGGACGTCGTTCACGAACATCCTGACTTCCATGTACGCGAAAGTCACCGCGTAGCCGCAGGCGTAGAGTCCGCCGCCGCGGACCTTCCAGATCCGGGCGAACCAGCCGCGGAATCGGCCGTGCGCGTGGCCGGCGAGATTCCTGGCCGTACTCCTGAAATCGTTCGCTTTCCTGGTCACGGTCGTGCCAGCTCGGTCGCACTGTCCAGCAGTGCCGTCAGCATCCGCGCGAGCGTATCTCGAAGCCCGGACGCTTTCGTGTCGCCATACTCGCACGTCGCCTCGTCCATGTAGGTCCGCTGCGCGATCTCGAGCTGGATGGCATGCACGCCCCGCTCAGGGCGTCCGTAGTGGCGGGTAATGTATCCGCCCCTGAAACGCCCGTTCAGCACGGCATCGTACGGGCTCGCTTCCGCCGCCGCGCAGACGGCCCCGGCGAGCTGCGCATCGCAGCTGCGCCCGTCGAAGGTGCCGATGTTCAGGGCGGGCAACTCGCCGTCGAACAGCTTCGGCACCCGGGATGCAATCGAGTGCGCGTCCCAGAGCAGCGCGTAGCCGAATCGCCGCTGCAACTCGGCAAGCAGGCGCGCCAGCGCCTCGTGGTAGGGCTGCCAGTATCTCGCCTTGCGGTCAGCAACATCGATGCGGGCGCCCGCGACGTAGATTTCGGCCCCGGCAAAGGTTTGCAATGGACACAGGCCGGTGCCGAAACGCCCGCTATAGAGCCGGGCATCGTCGGGTGGCCGGTTCAGGTCGACGACGTAGCGCGAGTAGTCGGCGCGTATCGTATACGCACCGATCTCCCGTACGAATGCGTACAGTTGCGCGACGTGCCAGTCGGTATCCGGGATGGCGCGACCCGCGTCGGTCATGGTCGCGGCAATCGCCGGCGGGAGCTTGCGGCCGTCATGCGGCACGCTGATCAGCAGCGGCAGCGAGCCTCCTTCGATTGCGAACGTACTGGTCACCGATTATGACTCGGGAGCACCGAATTGGCGTAACGGCAGAATTGGCCCGCTTCGATCATGGCGGCCACCCGGGAGATGTCTGCCGACAGTGACCGGTCCTCGACGTATGCCGGAGAGACTTCACGCAGCTTCACGATCACGTTCTCGAGCGTCTCGGACGACTTCTGAGGCCGATGGAACTCGATGCCCTGTGCCGCGGCCAGTAATTCGATCGCGACGATATTGATCGCGTTGTCGATCATGTCGTGCAGGCGCCGCGCCGCAAACGTGGCCATGCTCACGTGGTCCTCCTGGTTCGCAGAGGTCGGGATGCTGTCGACGCTGGCCGGATGCGCGAGTGACTTGTTCTCCGAAGCCAGCGCCGCGGCGGTGACCTGGGCCATCATGAAACCGCTGTTGAGACCGCTTTCCCGGACGAGGAAAGCGGGCAGTCCGCTCTGGTTGGCATCGATCAGCAGTGCGATGCGGCGTTCCGCGAGCGAGCCGATCTCGGCGACCGCGAGCGCCAGGTAATCTGAAGCCAGGGCGACCGGTTCCGCGTGGAAGTTGCCGCCGGACAGTATCGAGTGCGACTCGGCGAACACGAGCGGATTGTCGGTCACCGCGTTTGCTTCGATCTCGAGCACACCGCAGACGTGCCGCAATACGTCGAGGCAGGCGCCGATGACCTGCGGCTGGCAGCGTATCGAATAAGGGTCCTGGACACGGTCGCATTCGACGTGCGACGCGCGGATCTCGCTGCCGCTCATCAGTTCGCGCAGCACGCCGGCCACCGCAATTTGGCCGCCGTGCCCGCGCACGGTCTGGATGCGCTTGTCGAACGGCGTGTCGCTGCCCTGGATCGCATCGGCGGACATCGCACCGGCCGCGAGTGCGGCGGCCAGCAGGTTCTCGGTCCGGAATACCGCCGCTAACGCGAGAGCGGTCGACACCTGGGTGCCGTTGAGCAATGCGAGTCCCTCTTTCGGGGCCAGCGTGACGGGTACGACGCCCGCTTCCTTCAACGCCAGTTCCGCGGGGACGACCGCACCGTCGATCCGCGCCTCGCCGGCACCGATCAGAACGCCCGCCAGATGTGCGAGCGGCGCGAGATCGCCCGATGCGCCGACCGAGCCTCGGGACGGGATACGCGGATACACCTCACGGTTGATAAGCGCGCAAAGCGCGTCGACCAGCTCCGTCCGGACGCCGGAGAAGCCTTCGGCCAGCGCGATCACTTTCATCAGCATGACGAGCCGAACGACGTCGTCGGTGAGGTCTTCCCCGACTCCCACGGCGTGCGAGCGAACCAGATTCTCCTGCAGGCGCGACAGGTCGTCATCGTCGATGCGCACGCGGGCGAGCTTCCCGAATCCGGTGTTGATACCGTAGACCGTCTCGCCGCCGGCGACGACGTCCGCGACGAGCTCGTTCGACTCGGCGATGCGCCGCCGCGCGTCGGCGCCGATCTCGACATCGACCGGTTCGCGCCAGGCGGCGCGCAATTCCGGCAATCCGACGAGCTGATTCTCGATGACGATTCTCATTGCGGTCCTCCGATACCGAGCATGGGCAAATGCAGGCCGTGCTCGCGTGCACAGTCGATCGCCTCCTCGTATCCGGCGTCGGCATGCCGCATGACGCCGGTGGCGGGATCGTTCCAGAGCACGCGCTCGATGCGACGGTCCGCCGCCTCGGTACCGTCGCAGACGATGACGAGGCCGGCGTGCTGAGAGTAGCCCATGCCGACGCCGCCGCCGTGGTGGAACGAGACCCAGGTCGCACCGCTCGCCGTATTCAACAGCGCGTTCAGGAGCGGCCAGTCGGATACGGCGTCGGAACCGTCGCGCATCGCCTCCGTCTCGCGGTTCGGGCTCGCGACGGAACCGCTGTCGAGGTGATCGCGGCCGATCACGACCGGGGCTTGCAGTTCACCGGACCTCACCATCTCGTTGAACGCGAGGCCGAGGCGGTGGCGCTGGCCGAGGCCGACCCAGCAGATGCGCGCCGGCAGACCCTGGAACCGGATACGCTCGCGCGCCGCGTCCAGCCAGTTGTGCAGGTGCGCATCGTCGGGGATCAGCTCCTTGACCTTCGCGTCGGTCCGGTAGATGTCCTCGGGATCGCCCGACAGTGCCACCCAGCGGAACGGACCGATGCCGCGGCAGAACAGCGGCCGCACGTAGGCCGGCACGAATCCGGGGAAATCGAACGCATTCGCGACGCCTTCGTCGAGGGCTTCCTGGCGTATGTTGTTGCCGTAGTCGAAGGTCGGGATGCCGAGCGCGTGGAATTCGAGCATCGCGCGCACGTGGACCGCGATCGACTTGCGCGCCGCCGCGGCGACCGCGTCCGGATCGGTCCGTCTCCGCTCGAGCCAGTCCTCGACACTCCAGCCGATCGGCAGGTAGCCGTTCGCCGGGTCGTGGGCCGAGGTCTGGTCGGTGACGGCATCGGGACGCACGCCGCGCGCCACCAGTTCCGGCACGATCTCGGCCGCGTTGCCGAGCAGCCCGACGCTGAGAGGTGTTCGATCGGCCACCGACTTCTCGATGAGTCCGAGCGCTTCGTCGAGCGACTCCGAACGCGCATCCAGGTAGCCCGTCTCGAGCCGCTTGTCGATCCGGTCCGACTGGCACTCGATCGCCAGCATCGAGGCGCCGGCCATCGTCGCGGCGAGCGGCTGCGCGCCGCCCATGCCGCCCAGCCCGGCGGTCAGTATCCACCGGCCCGACAGGTTGCCGCCGTAGTGCCTGCGTCCCATTTCCGCGAAGGTCTCGTGGGTGCCCTGCACGATGCCCTGGCTGCCGATGTAGATCCACGATCCCGCCGTCATCTGACCGAACATCATCAGCCCTTTGCGGTCGAGTTCGCGGAAGTGTTCCCAGCTCGCCCAGGCGGGCACGAGATTGGAGTTCGCGATCAGCACCCTCGGCGCGTCGGCGTGCGTACGGAACACGCCGACCGGCTTGCCCGACTGCACCAGCAGCGTCTCGTCGTCACCGAGCTCACGCAGCGTCGCGACGATCGCGTCGAACGCCTCCCAGTTGCGCGCCGCCTTGCCGATGCCGCCGTATACGACCAGGTCCTCCGGGCGTTCGGCGACCTCGGGATCGAGGTTGTTCATGATCATCCTGAGCGGCGCTTCCGTCAGCCAGCTCCTGGCCTGTCGTTTCGTGCCCGTCGGCGCCTTGATCGATCGTCTATGACTCATTGCGTAGTTTCTCCAGTTCGACGACATCCGCGAGGGCCGATCTCGGGATGCCGGGCGGTGTATAGCGTCCGGTCAGCTCGTAGCGGCTGCCCGGATGATGAAGGCGTGCGAAGGTCACCGGCCGGCCGGCCGCCCAGGTGCGGCGGATCACCGTCAGCGCCGGCTCGTCCTCCGCCATCTGCAGTCGTTCCCGTACCTCGGCGTCGGGCGTCGAGGCACGCACGACCTGCTCGGCTTCCTGCAGCGGCGCGATGGCGGACAGCCAGGCGCTGGGAGTGATGTGGCGGAAATCCTGTTCGAGACAGTCCGGCGCGAACTCCGCCAGCACGTGCCGATCCTCCACCTGTATCGGCACGCCGTTCTCCGCATGCACGAGCAGCAGGTGGAAGACGTCGACGCCCGGCGCGACGCTGAGCGCGCGCGCGACTTCGCCTTGCGCGCACTGCCGGGACTGTCCGAGCACTTCGCTGCTGTGTTCGTGCCCGCGCCGCGCGATCTCTTCGGCGATGTTGTGGACTTCGAGCACATGTGAACGCACACGCTGGTCGGCGACAAACGTGCCGCGGCCGGCGATACGCTCGACGTAACCCTCGTCCGTCAGTTCGCGCAGTGCCCGATTGGCGGTCATCCGGGAGACCTGCATCGCTACGGCCAGCTCGTTCTCGGAAGGTACGCGATCGTGCGGCCGGAGCTCGCCGCGGGAGATGCGCCCGACGATCATCTCCTTGAGCTGCTGGTACCTGGGCTTCGCCGCCGTATTCATCGCGCCGCGCCGATCCGGGCGAGTGCCCGGGCGAATTCGTCACGGGTCTCGTCGCGGCGGACGTGCCTGCCCCCGATCACGCGCCATTCGCCATGCACCATGACCCGCTCGATCGGCAGCGGGTAACCCGAGAACACCAGCGCGTCGAGCCGCGACGGATCGTCGTGGCCGGCGAGCATGGCATCGTTCTCGTCGAGCACGACCAGATCCGCATACGCACCGCGTACCAATCCGGCCGTGCGCTGCCCGACCGCGCGCGCGCCGCCGGCGAGCACGCGCGCGAACAGTTCATGGCCGACGTGGCCGTGGTCCAGCGCGACGACGTTGCGCGCGCCGGTCACGAGGCGCTGGCCGTACTCCAGCCAGCGCAACTCCTCGAACGGGTTGATCGATACCTGGCTGTCGGATCCGATCGCGATCGTGCCGCCGGAGTCGAGGAAAGGCCTCAGCGGGAACAGCCCGTCGCCGAGATTCGCCTCGGTACTCGGACACAGGCAAACAACGGCGCCCGTGCCCGCCAGCTGCGCGGTCTCGGCCGTGTCCATTTGTGTCGCATGCACGAGGCACCAGCCCGCATCGACCGCGCAATGCTCCAGCAGCCATTCCACGGGCCGGAAACCCGTGGCCGCGACGCAGTCCTCGACTTCGCGACGCTGCTCGGCGATGTGCAGAT
>JBAUVS010000583.1:0-2237 GCA_049583345.1 Woeseiaceae bacterium | reverse complement strand
CCTCGAACACCGCATCCTCGCCCTCGCCCGGCGCGCTCCACAGCGGCAGGCCGCGGTCGGCCGCGACGTCGTGAGCGGCGATGAAACCGGCATCGACCCACACCGGCCGGGTCGAGGACCCGGAGATCGCGTGACTGTATTCGAACAGGTCGCCGAACGTGTAGGCGCCGACCGGGGTCACCGTGTTGAAAATGCCGGCAGTCCGCCGTTGCGCGCAGTCGGCCGTGAACGCGGCCAGGTCCCTGACATCGATGATCTGCAACGCGCCGGAGGGCTCGCCCGGCCACAGCATCTCGCCGCCCTGGGAAGTCCGCACGACCCAATAAGTGAACCGGTCCGTGTAGTCGCCCGGCCCGCAGACATAGGTCGGCCGGAGCACCGTCAGGCGGTCGGCGCCGAATTCCTCGGCGGCCCGCTTCTCGCACAAGGCCTTGAGCGGCCCATAGGTCTCGCCGTTCACCTCCTCGATGCTCTCGTCGTCGATCGTCGCCAGCGGCGAATTCTCGTCGTTCGGTTTCGCGAAACTGGCGTAGGCCGAGATCGACGAGATATAGACGTAGTGATCGACGTTGCTTGCCAGCAGCCGTGCCGAGTCGGCGACGAGGCGCGGGACATAGCCGGAATTGTCGATCGCGACGTCCCATTGCCTGCCCTTCAGGCCGCCGAGTCCGCCGTCGCGATCGCCGTGAATCGTCTCGAGATCCCGGAACAGGTCATCGTTGGTCTTGCCGCGATTGAACAGCGTGACCGTGTGACCGCGCCGCAACAGCTCGCGGACCATGTGCGGGCCGATGAAACCGGTACCGCCGAGCACCAGCACGTCGAGCGGCGCCTGGTCTTTTCTCTCGCAGTCCGTGCCGGCCACGGATGGACCCGCCGCGGCGACCGCAGTACCAAGCAGGCTGGTCCGGATCAGGTCTCGTCGCGTTACCGTCATGCTTTTCGCTCCCGTCATTACGATCGGCACAGCTTATCGCAACACGGCGCCGCGTCCAGCCCGGAGTCACCACGCTTTGCGCCCGGAGCATGCGTCGTTTCCAAGCCAGGCGGGTCGACTGTTCCGTCACCCGGTTTCCCGCAGTACACGTCCGAAACTGGCTAATTACCGTCGATTCGGCGGCTAGAATTTGCAGCCTGAGACAAGGTAAGGAGCGAACCATGGATTTTCAGATACGTGCTCTGGACGAACGGCCGTTTCACCACCTGTTCGGCGAAGTCCCGGAAGTGCTTGCCCGGCAGGGCATCCAGCGTATGACGGTCGATCATCATCCCGGCTATCCCTGTCGAGTGTCACTCAAAGACGTCGAGATCGGCGAGACGGTATTGCTGATGAACTACGAGCATTTGCCCGTGGCATCGCCGTACCGTTCGAGCCATGCGATATTTGTGCAAGAGGGTTCGAGCCAGGCGGTTGTCGAGCAGAACGCGATTCCCGGGATGCTTCGTCATCGGTTACTTTCGGTACGGTCATTCGATAAAGCAGGAATGATGATCGACGCAGACGTTGTCGACGGCCATCAGCTCGAGCCGGTGATTGATCGCATGCTTTCGAACGGGTCCGTCGATTTTCTCCACCTTCACAATGCCAGGCGCGGATGTTTTTTGGCACGGGTGGACAGGGTGTAGATTGCGAAACTGATTCCGGGCGCTATCGGTTGCTCCATTTTGAGTAAGAGAAAGGCTTGGCTTAAACGGCTGGAATACACCGGAAACCGGTCGCTCGCCTGGAGCTATACTCAGCGTCTGGAGATGACCCTTTCCGGTCGCTCGTGAATAGGAGGATCTGATGCTCGGTGGGCAACAAATCCGTGCCTACAAGACAATCATGAAGACGCCGCGTTACTTGCCGCGGCGTTCTGAATATGACGTTCGTCTCTATCGTGTCATCGCGTGGGGAGCAGTCATTGTCCTCGCCGCATTCATTGCAGCAATAGTCGCAGCGAAAATTGCTAGCTTTGAATACAAATCAGAACCTATGTTTATATTCGTCATCCCAATAGCCCTAGGGCTCTTGTTCTGCTGGTGGTAGATAGATGTCGTGCCAGTAATTAGCCGATGGCTGATTGCGTGTATGGCATTCTTTGTGAGTATCGTGTGCCTCGCTTCTGCATGGATTCGGCCTTTCTGGGAGCAAGTTCAGCTTGCTACTCTGGTCATCTACTTGGTGGTCGTATTACAAGAAGCATGGCGGCAGATTCGGGCGGGTCCGAGTACAGGCGACGAGTCCGAAAACGTCT
>JBAUVS010000582.1:0-2331 GCA_049583345.1 Woeseiaceae bacterium | reverse complement strand
TCGAAGAAAAGCGTGCGCAACAGGTGCTCGCGCGAGCGCGCATTGTCCTCGAACTGCGCGGCGCGCTCACCTTCGCCGGCGGCCTGGAAATTACGTGCGATCAGTCGTTCCAGGTTGAGCAGCAGCGTATTCAGGTCGACCGGCACGATCCGGGTCGTGCGGATGCTGTCCAGCGAATCGTCTTCTGCCAGCCAGCGCGAACCGAAATCCCAGCCGGATTCGCAGCCGGCGCGCAGGTTCCGATACACATCTTCGGCCGGTCGCCCGGAGGATGCGGACAATTCGATGTCTTCCGCGTAGCTCTCCTGCCTCGGCTCGGCGACGTCGTCCCAGTAGCGGTTCAGGCAGGCACCGTCGGCGGCAACGACGCGCCGATGCGTATCGACACCGTCGCCGAGCGACTCCGCGCCCGCCATCCAGAACTCGTATTCGCGCAACAGCTGCGGCTGGTAGTCCATCGGCAAGCGCGGCTGACCGCTCACTTGCCCGAGCAATTCGACCATCAGCGAGAAATACGGCGGCTGCGATCGCGAGCAGAAGTAGTTCCTGTTCCCATTGGGTATGAATCCCACCTGGTCGATCAGGTAGGCGAAATTGTCGACCATGTCCCGGATGCGGTCGACGTGCCCGGCCTCGGCGAGGCCGAGCATCGTGAAATAGCTGTCCCAGTAGTAGACCTCGCGGAACCGCCCGCCCGGCACCACGTACGGGCGCGGCAGCGCGATCAGCGACGAATATTGCGCGCGCTCGTCCGGTTCCCGCGTCAGCACATCCCACAACTCGTCGATGTGCTCTGCGATATCGGCCGCCGGCTTGCTGCCGTTCACCGTGTCCTGCGCCTGCGGCAGGTCGAAGTGGCGCGCAACGAAATCCCTCAGGTCGAAGCCGGGCCGGTCCCTCGCATCCCGGAATTCCGCATGGATCGCCGCGGGGTCCGTGCGCGGCACGGCATCGACGAAGGTCTTCGAATCGGAGAACAGGCGTCCCCGCTGCACACGCTCGAACAGTTCCGGGTAGCTCTCTCGCGGTGTCGGCTCGACAATCACTGCGGCGGTGCGGCTGCCATCGCCCGGTCGCTCAGGCCCTTGAAGAACAGGAGCGTGACGATGATCAGGGTGATCGGAACAAGTGAGAAATAGAACGCCGTCTGGCCGCCGAAGAATTCGAACAGGTTGCCCGTGATCAGCGAGCCGGACGTCCCGCCCAGCGCCGAAAAGACGACGATCAATCCCGCCATCGATCCATGTTGTCTAGGGGGAAGGGACGACAGGATGACGGAATTGATCGCCGGGTAAACGGGCGCAATGCAGAAACCGATCAGCGGGAAGATGAACGCCGCAAGCGGGGCCGCGGCCCAGCTGTCGATCAGGCCATGGCCGATGCTCTTTCCCGCCATGGGCAGCGTGACGAGTACCAGGCCTGCCGCACACAGCAACCCCGGGATGAGGACTTTCGCCCAATCGACACGCCGCAACAGAATGCCGGCCGCGAAGCGACCCGCTGCGGTGGACAGAGCCAGGATGCTCGCCATCTGGATGCTCAGCTTCGGCGCGAGGTTCAGGATCCGGCTGTTGAAGGTCGGCAGCCAGGACATGATGCTCTGCTCGATCAGCACGTACAGAAATACGCTGACGATGAACACGAGGATCAGCGGCTTCAGGCACAGCTTGAGCATGACACCGACATCGGACAGGAGAGTGGCATCCGGCGGCTCCTCCACGGCCGACTCGTCGAGGCGCGTAAACGACAGCAGGACGAACGCAAGGGCCGTCATGCCCGCAAGCAGGTAGTAGACGCGCAGCCAGTCCGTGGAGCCCGGATCGATGTCGTTCACGAAGGCACCGAAAACGAAGTAGCCCGACACGACACCGATCATGAAGAACGATTCGAGGAAATTCATCAGGCTCGCGTGCGCTTTGCGCGAGTCGGTGACCAGGCCGAGGGTCGCGAACACCGAGACCTTGATCAGCGCGAAGCTCACGCCGATGGAGGCAAACATCGCCTTGGCCATCCAGTAAGCCGGCAGCTGCGGCATCGCCAGGCACATCAGCGTGATGAAACCCAGCGCGATCAGCATCGTGTGCCGGTAACCGATGCGCGCGATATACGACGCGACCAGCAACGACGTGATGGCGATCGACAGGTCTTTGAAGGGTTCGAGGACCGCGGCAGAGGACGCGCTCACCCCGTAGCTGTTCTGCACCTGCAGGATGACGGTGCCGACGCTGTTCAACAGGATCGCGAAGACGAAATAGTTGATGAACAGCGAGACCTTGATCGGCCAATGGCGCATGCTGCCTCCTGCGGGCGCACCCCGGGTACCGGTCAACC
>JBAUVS010000581.1:0-2951 GCA_049583345.1 Woeseiaceae bacterium | reverse complement strand
GCGCGACCCGACTTCACACAACCTTTGGCCGTTCGAGATCCTGCAGGTCGGACTGCTCAGCATCGCAATCGTCGGCGTACTCGCAATAGCGCGCAAATTCCGGGGCCTGAGAGCCTGATCCCCGGGCCCGCTGGCGGGCGGATCTCGGCGGCGCAACTGACGTCCTGCCGGGGGGAAGGCAAATACGCGTTGAGTCTTGCAGTGGTCAAATCCTACCTTCGAGATAACGGCACGTGATAAGGTAACAAGACCGCAATTCGGTTCCCTCGCAATCGTGTGGCTGCCGGATTGCCCGTCGGACCGAGCAAAGCTTTCCGGAATGAAATCCTCTGATCGTGAGCTGGGCATGGACCGCCCCATTAGCCGTCGTGATCTGTTGCATGGCATGGGCTTGTTGGCGGCCGGGGCCTGTGCTCCGGGCCTGGCGCTGGCGGAATCGGATGCGGCGCTGGACGTCGGGGCCGGAAATTACTATCCGCCCGCACTGACGGGCCTACGCGGCAATCACACGGGTTCCTACGAAGTAGCGCACGCGCTGGCGCGCGAAGGGCGTTCGAACTGGGGCGAGCCGGAAAAGACCGATGACCGATATGACGTCGTCGTCGTGGGTGGCGGTCTGTCCGGGCTTGCTGCGGCGTATTTCTACCGTGAGGAGCATCCGGATGCGCGCATCCTGATTCTGGATAATCACGACGATTTCGGTGGACATGCCAAGCGGAATGAATTCTCCGCGTATGGCCGGCAACTGCTTTGCTACGGCGGCAGCCAGACGCTCGAGTACGTGAGCGAGTACAGTGATACCGTATTGGGCCTGTTGCGTCAGCTGAAGGTGGATCCGCACCGTTTCGACACTGCCTTCTTCGACCGGAATTTCTACAAGCGGAACGGATTGGCCGGGGGTCTGTTCTTCGATCGGGAGCACTGGGGACGCGATCAGATCGTACCCTTCGAGCTTGGAAACGGCGCCTACCTGAATGTTGCGGAATCTCCGCTGAGCGCGGCCGAGGCGGTCCGGAAGATGCCGCTGTCTGCGGCGGCACGACAGCAGTTACTGGGGCTGCTCACCGGCAGCGGCGACCGCATGAAGCCGTTGTCCGACCAGGAAAAGCGCCATGTGCTGGCGCGCATCAGTTACCGCGAATTTCTGGAGAGGTACGCGCAAATCTCCGAACCGGACGTGTTCCGGCTATTTCAGAACCTGACGACGGATTCGGCTGCGGGCATCGAGGCGGTGCCCGCCGACGTAGCATTCGGGTATTTCGACTTGCCGGGTTATGCGATGACCGGTCTGGATTTCGAGGACGACGAGGAACCCTACATTCACCACTTCCCGGACGGTAATGCGTCCATCGCACGCTTGCTTGTCAGGCAACTCGTACCATCCGCCGCTCCCGGCGACGACATGGAGGATATCCTGCTGGCGCCGTTCGATTATGCGGCGCTCGATCGGCGGGGTTCGCAAGTCCGCATACGCCTCAATTCGACCGCGGTGCGCGTCAGTCATGAAGGTGCTCCCGGGGCGGCAAGAACGGTCCACGTGGACTACGTCCGGCAGGGGAGAACATATCGTGTCGCTGCGGGCGGCTGCATACTTGCTTGTTACAACTGCATCATTCCTTACCTGTGCCCGGAGCTGCCGGAGCAACAACGGCAGGCACTCGCGTTTCAGGTGAAGGCTCCCATCCTGTATACCAACATCGCCGTGCGAGACTGGACCGCCTGGTACAAGCTGGGGTTGGGACATTTGACGGCTCCGGATGGGTATCACACGGTGTCGATGCTCGACTTTCCGGTCCGCATGGGCGGCTACGAGTATTCTCCGTCCCCCGATTTCCCCGTGATGGTGCACATGGAACGGTTCCCGCATCGCAACAACGAGGGTCTCAGCACGCGCGAGCAATGCCGGCTTGGCCGATATGAATTGCTGGCCACGTCATTCGAGGACATCGAGCGAAACGTCCGGGCGCAGCTGGGCGCTATGTTGTCCAGTGCAGGATTCGACCCCGCGAGAGACATTGCGGCCATCACGTGCAACCGGTGGGCCCACGGCTATGCATATAGCTACAACCCGCTTTTCGATCCGATCTACGAGAACTGGGACGACCCGCGCTATCCTCATATGAAGGCGAGACAGCAGTTTGGCCGGATCACCATCGCCAATTCCGATGCCGGCGCCGACGCGGAGCTTTACGCGGCCGTCGACCAGGGATATCGGGCGGCTTTGGAACTAGGCTGAAGCGAGTTCCTCTCTCGTGTTCGATAAAGCTCGGACTGGTGCATGACGGCGAAATCCGCAACCTCTTCGGATTCTTCGGACGGTATCAGAGACGACATCAACGGCACGCTGCAGCTGTCGCATGGTCACGCGGACTTCATGATTCGCCTCGCGACACCCGGCGCGAATCGGACGAGGCGCCGCAGCGTCCGTATTCTGCCGATGTCGTGCTCCTCGATATCGTGCTCGATGCCGTGGATCAATGCGTCGGCCGCCCGGGCGGCATCCAGCTTGTCGCAGCCGCGCCCGCTGGTCATGTTGGTGTCGACCAGGGGCATGAAGGCCTGCAATACCTTCACCGGGGAACCTTCGAGCTGGTATCGCAGCGACTGGCTGAACGAATTCAGCGCGGCCTTGGTCGCGCAGTACACCGCCGATTCGGTCTTCGGCATCAGCGCCAGTCCGGAATTGACGTTCAGGATCGCCGCCTCCGGTCGTTGCAGCAGGGCCGGCAGCAGCAACGCCGTCAGGGAACACACGGCCTCGAGATTGACTGCGATTTCCTGTTGGATGGATGCAAAGTCGAATTCGGTAGCCGTGAGCGCGGGCGTATGTTGCACGGCCGCGTTGTTGATCAGCAGGTCCACCGTCCCTGTCTGCTCGACGGCCGCGCGCGCGGCGGACCGGACGTCAGCCGCGCTCGACAGGTCGGCCTGCAGCGTCAGGATACCAGGGC
>JBAUVS010000580.1:0-5902 GCA_049583345.1 Woeseiaceae bacterium | reverse complement strand
CGGCGCGACCCTGGTCGGACTCAACGGCATCGTGATCAAGAGCCATGGCAGCGCGGATTCGTATGCGTTCGAACACGCTATCGAGACCGCCGTGGTCGAGGTGCGTAACCAGGTGCCGCAGCAGATCGGCAATCTTCTGCAACGGGAAGCAGCCTGATGTACTCGCGGATCGCCGGCACCGGGCGTTACCTCCCGGAGAAAATCCTCACCAACTTCGACCTGGAAAAGATGGTCGATACCAGCGACGAATGGATCCGTACGCGCACCGGTGTCGAACGCCGTCATTGCGTCCGGGAGGATCAGACGACTTCGGACATGTGCGTCGAAGCCGCGAAAGTCGCCATAGAGGATGCCGGCGTGACAGCGGCCGACATCGATCTCGTGATCATCGGCACGACGACGCCGGACCTCATCTTCCCCAATGTCGGTACGCTCGTGCAGCATCGGCTGGGCATTCCGGCCTGTCCCGCCGTCAGCATGGAGGCCGCCTGCACCAGCTTCATCTACGCGCTGACGACCGCCGACAAGTTCATCAAGGCCGGCGAATCCCGTTGCGCTCTCGTGATCGGCGCAGAATGCATCACCAAGCTCGTCGACTGGAGCGATCGCAACACCTGCGTCCTGTTCGGTGACGGTGCGGGTGCGGTGATCCTGAAACCGTCCGCGGAGCCCGGCATCCTCTCGACGCACCTCGGCGCCGACGGCCAGTACAAGGATCTGCTGTATTACCCGGTCGGCGCGTCGAAGGACCTGCGCAAGGCGGGCACCGACGAGGCGGCGATCATGATGACGGGCAACGAGGTATTCAAGGTCGCGGTCAAGACGCTGGGTAACGTGGCGCTCGAGGCACTCGAGAAGGCCGGCGTCGACGCGTCCGAGATCGACTGGCTGATACCCCACCAGGCGAACATCCGCATTATCCAGGCGACCGCCAAACGTCTCGGCATGCCGATGGAGAAAGTGATCGTCACGGTGCAGGACCACGGCAACACGTCCGCCGCCTCGGTTCCGATGGCACTGGACGTCGGGATCCGCGACGGCCGCGTCAGGCGCGGTCAGCTGGTGCTGATGGAAGCCTTCGGCGGCGGTTTCACCTGGGGCTCCGTGCTGATGCGCCTGTAGCGGTGGCGCGGACTACCAGTTGCCGAGCTTGCTGAGGCGCGTCGAACGCCGCCGCATGCGCTGATGCAGTTGCCGGCGCCGGCGGTCGAGACGGTCGCGCCGGATGGCGGCGTCGACGGAATCGGGATGTTCGCGGTCGTAATCGTTCCGGAACCGGCAGAAGTCGGCGTAGGCCTCCCGTACGTGCTGCATCTCGCGGGTGATCAGTTCGATGATGATGACGTCGTCGAGATAGCCGATGACCGGTATGCCGTCCGGCAGGATATCTTCCGGGTCGCTGAAATAGACGAACATCGCCAGCAGGCGCTCGCGCTCCGCCCTGGGCAACCGCCAGTCCTCGTCCAGCAGCATGGCGATGAGGCTCTCGATGACGGGGAGACGCTGTGCGACGAAATCCGGCAACGGCTCGTTCCTGCGGATGTCGGTCAGTGCCTGCCGTATCGCGTCGAGGATATCCTGCTCGTCGGCGTCCCGGACTCCTTCCCGGGATTCCTTCAGCGCCGTGCGAAAATAGCGCAGGTCCCGATCGCTGAGTTCGAAAGTGAGTTTGATGCCCATGGAGGGTGCCCGCGGCCGCCGTCGGCGAGACAGGCTACCGGCCGGGTATCGCAGGGTCAATGAGTACCGGCGCACGACGCGTGCACCGGCAATGGTTTACCATACGCGGCGAATCCGGCAGGACGACTATGAAACCCAGGCTGATCATCGGTAACAAGAACTACTCGTCGTGGTCGTTACGGTCGTGGTTGCTGTTGCGCGAGGCGGGGATCGAATTCGAGGAGGAGAAGATCGTCCTGGATACCGCCGAGACGGCGGCCCGCATCGCGAGTTTCGGTGCCGGCCGCACGGTGCCGATCCTGTTGCTCGACGGCCGCGCCGTCTGGGACACGCTGGCGATCGCCGAGACGGTAGCGGAACGCTGGCCCGACAGTCATCTCTGGCCGTCCGATCCCCCGGCCCGCGCCTATGCGCGCAGCATCAGTGCGGAGATGCATGCCGGCTTCGCGGCGTTGCGCAACGACATGCCGATGAATTGCCGCGCGATGGGGCGCAAGGTGCCACTGCCCGACGCGCTGACCGCCGACATCGACCGCGTCATCGCGATCTGGTCGGAATGCCGCCGGCGATTCGACGGCAATGGCTGGCTGTTCGGCCATTTCACGATAGCGGATGCGATGTTCGCCCCGGTCGTGCTGCGATTCCGCACGTACGGCATCAATCTGCCCGAGTCGGCGAGCTTCTTTCCGCAGCGCGTACTCGAGAGCGGGTCCATGCAGGAGTGGCTCGCGGCGGCGGAAGTCGAGCCGGAAGTCATCGAGGCGGACGAGAAGGGCTGATGAGGCCCCTTGCGCCGGCATTCCTGTTGCTCGGTTTCTGCGTCGCCCTGCGGGCCCACGCGGAGATTTACGAGCTGCCACCGGACGGCAACGACGTCGTGGGCGCCGTGGCGGCGGTGGCGGCGCGGCAGGAGGATACGCTGGTCGACATCGCCCGACGGCACGGGGTCGGTTACGAGGACATCGTGCGCGCGAATCCCGGCGTCAGCGTCTGGCTCCCCGGCGCAGGGACGCAGATCGTCCTGCCGACGCGCTACGTCCTGCCGGCCGTTCCCCGGCGCGGCATCGTGCTGAACCTCGCCGAATACCGGATGTACTACTTCCCGGCGCCGAAACCCGGCGAGCCCCCGGTCGTCATGACGTATCCGATCAGCATCGGTCGCATGGACTGGGAGACGCCGGTCGGTGTTACGCACATCGTCTCCAAGGTGCGCAATCCGGCCTGGACGCCGCCTCAGTCGGTGCGCGACGAACATGCGGCGGACGGTCGGCCCCTGCCGAGGGTCGTGCCGCCCGGTCCCGGCAATCCGCTCGGTGCCTTCGCAATGCGTCTCGCGTTGCCCGGCTACCTGATACACGGCACCAACAAGCCCGCCGGCGTCGGCATGCGCGTGTCGCACGGTTGTATCCGCATGTTCCCGGAAGACATCGAATACCTGTTCGCGCACATCGCGGTCGACACGCCGGTGCGAATCATCAACGAACCGGTCAAGATGGGCTGGCAGGACGACCGGCTCGTGCTCGAAGCGCACCCGGTACTCGCGGTCATGCCGCCCGGGGAACCGGCCGCGGATACCGAAGACAGTGCGAGGTCGGAGATCGAACAGGCGGAGCGCGCCGACGAACACGTCGTCAGGAGTCCGCTGACGTCCGTCACGGAGCAGTTCGTGGCCGTCACCGGTTCCCGCGCGGGGCAGCTCGACTGGTCGCTGGTGGAGACGATCGTGGATCGTTCGGACGGGATCCCGGCGGAGGTCGGCTGGGGAATAAAAAACGCCGCGACAAGCGCGGCGTCCGAGTGATAATCGACAGTCTGACGCTACTTGGACATCGTCTTCTGGAACATGCGTTCCATGCTTTCACGGTTCGCTTCGCAGCATGACTGCGCGGCCGTGGCAGCGGAAAGTGCCTGATCCGCGGTGCTCTGCGCGTTGGCAGCGGCCTGCGCTGCGCGATCAGCGGCCGCGCGGGCTGCTTCGGCGGCAGAGTTTGCCGCGGCGGCATCGGCGGCAGCCTTGTCGGCCGTTGCCTTGATCGCGGACGTGTCGGCGCAGCCGGTGGCCAGTGCGGCCACGAGCAGCAGTGCGCTTACTTTGAGTGCGGTCTTTTTCATCATCCAGGATTCCTCTGTTGGGATTTAACTGCAGGCGCATTATTTCCCAAACCGCAGCAAGCTTCAATGAGAATGCCTTTATTTATTGCTCCTTGTCGTTTCATGGCGACAGTGTCGCAGGGCGGTGAGCATGCGCGCGGAAAGCTCGGGTTGACGAACGTCGGACGCGTGTGAGGGGCGCGCGGGCGCGCGCTGTCGTGCCGTTTGCGGCAGCATCGCGGTCGCGGCACCGGCACTGCGGCATGCGGTGCTTGCATCCGATCCGGTACTGTATATAATCACAGACTCTGTGAATTTATACAGGACTGTTGAAATGCGCCAACTGACGCCGCGGCAGAAGCAGATTCTCGAGATGATTCAGGATTTTATTGCCGAAACCGGGATGCCGCCGACGCGTGCGGAAATCGCCCGCGAGCTCGGATTCAAGTCCCCCAACGCCGCCGAGGAACACCTGCGCGCCCTGCAGAAAAAGGGCGTGCTCGAACTCGTGCCCGGCGCCTCGCGCGGCATCCAGCTCAAGGATTCCTTGCGCGAGCAGATGGGACTGCCTCTCGTGGGTCGGGTCGCGGCGGGCAGTCCCATCCTCGCCGAGGAACATATCGAGACGCATTACAAAATCGATCCCCGGCTCTTCAATCCGAAACCGCATTATCTGCTCCGGGTGCATGGTATGAGCATGAAGAACGCGGGGATCCTGGACGGCGACCTCGTCGCGGTGCATCGCACGCCGGAAGTCCGCAGCCGGCAGATCATCGTCGCACGCCTCGACGACGAGGTGACGGTCAAACGTTATCGCCAGGACGGTTCATGCGTCTGGTTGTTGCCCGAGAACGAAGAGTTCGAACCGATACGAGTGGATCTCAGCCGACAGGCGATGGTGATCGAAGGTATCGTCGTCGGGATCATTCGTGACGGCATGCCGCTGCATTGACCAGAGCCTGCGAGTGTCCCCTCGATGCGGCCAGATAGGCGGCACAATGCTTCTTCACTGGATGAACTGCTCGAGAATCCGCGGCTCTGGCGCGGCCACGATCCGGATCGGGCGGCAGCCGGCTTCGCCAGCGGCTACGAGCAACTGGACCGTCACCTGCCCGGCGGCGGCTGGCCGCGCAACTCACTGACCGAGATCCTCGTCGGCCGATACGGTATCGGCGAGCTGCGCCTGCTGATGCCGGCACTGGCGCGCCTGAGTCACGAAGACGGCGATCCGGAGCGTGACGAACCGGGCTGGATCGCCTGGGTGGCGCCTCCATTCCAGCCGTATCCGCCGGCCCTGCAGCAATGGGGTGTCGACCTGTCGCGCCTGTTGATCGTGCGGCCGAAAAACGACGGCGAGACACTCTGGTCAGCCGAACAGGCGCTGTCATCCGGCACCTGCGCCGCCGTGTTGCTGTGGCCCGAATCGCTCGACGACAGGGCCGGGCGACGCTTGCAGCTGGCGGCGGAAAAAGGCGGCAGCTGGGCCGTCGCATTCCGACCGGCCAGCGCGCGTGCCGAGCCCTCGGCGGCGGTGCTGCGTATCGAACTGCAGTCGGGCGCCGCCGGCACGTTGCTCACGATCCAGAAGAGCCGCGGTGGCCGGCCGGTCGTCCTCGAGAATGTCGTCTAGGGCATGTCCACAGCAACAGGCGCTGACGCTCGGCGAGGTTCGGACGGCGCCGGACCGAAGCCGGGCGCCGTCACCGCCGGTAACGGGTCGAGAGCGCGAACGACTGTGGTTCTGCCTCCATCTGCCGAAGCTGCCGCTCGAAGCATGCGAACCCGGGAGTGGGGCGAAAGCCGTGGTCGAGGAACGGCACGGCCTGCACCGGATACTGCTCGCCGATAGCCACGCCGAAGCGGCCGGCGTCCTGCCGGGTCAGTCGGTCAATGCCGCGCTCGCCCTGTTGCCGTCGCTGCAGGTAATCGAGCGCAGCAGACGGGCGGAGCAGCAGGCGCTGGAGACACTGGCCGCCTGGTCAGAGCGATTCACGCCGCTCGTGTGCCTCGCCGGCCCCGATAGCCTGGTGCTGGAAATCGCGGGCAGCCGGCGCCTGTATGAGGGCCTCAAGAACCTGCGGCGACGGATCGCGGCGGGCCTCGGGCGGCAGGGCTTCACGGTGTCGCCGGC
>JBAUVS010000579.1:0-3556 GCA_049583345.1 Woeseiaceae bacterium | reverse complement strand
CTTTACTTGCCCGGCCATGCCCGCCAACATGGCCGGGCTCTTGCCCGGACAGGACCCCAACTCAGGACATCCGTTGCCCCGCATGCACCGTACAACCGCGTTCTCCCTGTTACTGCTGGCCGTCGTGTCTTCCATGCGCGCACAGGCGGGTATCGAACTCGCCGACTGCCGCATCAACGCCGGCCCGGGTACCCCCGGCATCGCCGCACGCTGCGGACAGTTCGCCCGGCCGCTCGATCCCGCCGACCCGGATTCGGAGACGATCGAACTCGCCGTGGCCGTCGTGCCGGCGCTGTCACTGGAGCCCGCCCCGGACGCCTTCGTGCCGATCGCGGGCGGGCCCGGCGGGTCATCCATCAAGTTCTACGCGGCCTGGGCGGCTGCCTTCGAGCGCGTCCGCCAAAAGCGCGACATCCTGCTCCTCGATCAGCGCGGCACCGGCGACTCGGCCCCGATGACCTGCGACGTCGACGAGGACGTCGTCGCGGGAGCCTACAACCGGGACGACACCCTGAAGGCGACGCGGGATTGCCTGGCTGCGCTGCCTTACGATCCACGCTACTTCACGACCAGCGTCGCGATCACGGACCTCGAGGCCCTGCGCGCCGCGCTCGGCTACACGGCGCTCGATCTGTACGGATCGTCCTACGGCACGCGCGTTGCGCAGCACTTCGCGCGGCACTACCCGGACTCGACCCGCGCGGTGATCATCGACGGCGTCGTGCCGCCGCAGGTCCCGCTCGGGCCGGACATCGCCACCGAGTCGCAGCGCGCGCTGGACAGCGTCTTCGAGCGTTGCGGCAAGGACGCCGACTGCAGCGCGAATTTCCCGGATTTGCGTGACGACTTCCGGCGCCTGTCGGAGATGCTCGCAGCCGGGCCGCTCGACGTCGACGTCTCCGATCCGCTGACCGGCGAACCCGAGACGGTCCATTTCGGACAGCCGCAGCTGGCGGCGGCGATTCGCCTGCTGCTGTACGACGCCCGCTCGATCGCGTTGATACCGCTGCTCGTGCACGAGGCGGCCAACGGCAATATCGCGCCGCTCGCGGCCGAATTCCAGATGATCAGCTCGGCACTGTCGGACGAACTCTCCATCGGCATGCACAACGCCGTGGTCTGCACCGAGGATATCCCGTTCATCGATCCCGATGCGGTCGATCAGGCCGCCATCGACGCGAGCTATCTGGGGCCGGACCAGTTCGACGCGTTGAAGACGATATGTTCCATCTGGCCGCGAGGCGTGCTCGACGACGACCTGTTGCAGCCGCTCGCGACCGACAAACCCGTGTTGCTGCTGTCCGGCGACGCGGACCCGATCACGCCCCCGCGCTACGCCGAACTTGCCGCCTCGCGGCTTACGAATGCCTGGCTGCTGACCGCCAGGAACCAGGGCCACGGCCTGGGCATGGTCGGCTGCACGCCCCGCATCATCGGCAGTTTCGTCGACGCGGGAAAGCTTGCTGAGGGCGTCGCCGATTGTCTCGACGACAGCTTCGCGATGCCGTTCTTCCTGGATTTCGCGGGACCGAAGCCGTGATCGTCGTCGAAGACATCCACAAGTCCTTCGGCGCCGTGCGCGCCGTGCGCGGCGTCAGCTTCACGGCGCCCGACGGCAAGATCACAGGCCTGCTGGGCCCGAACGGTGCCGGCAAGTCGACGACCCTGCGTATCCTGTATACCGTCCTCAGGCCGGACGGCGGCTCGGCCCGCATCGACGGCATCGACGTCGTCGACGACAGTCTCGGTGCGAGGAAGCGCATCGGCGCGCTGCCGCACGGCGCGGGCCTGTATCCGCATCTCACAGCGCGCGAGAACGTCGCCTACTACGGGCGTCTCTGCGGCCTCTCGGGTTCCGACCTCGACGACCGCGTCTCGCACATCATCGACCTGCTGGAGATAGACGACTTCGCGGACCGCCGCTCCAAGGGTTTTTCGCACGGCCAGCGCACCAAGGTCGCACTCGCGCGGGCGCTGGTACACGACCCGCAGAACGTCATCCTCGACGAGCCGAGTACCGGCCTGGACGTCATGGCCACCCGCTCGCTGCGCGAGCTGATCCTGAAACTGAAGCACGCGGGCCACTGCGTGCTCTTCTCCAGCCATGTCATGCAGGAGGTCGCCGCACTCTGCGACGACATCGTCATCATCGCCAACGGCAAGGTGGCCATCGACGACTCGGCCGACGGCATCCGGGAGCGTACAGGCTGCGCGGATCTCGAGGATGCGTTCGTCGCCGCCATCGGGCGCGTGGAGCCGGACTGATGCAGACGCTCATCAGGGTCTTCGCCAAGGAGGTGCTCGACAACTTCCGCGAGCGCCGGGCACTCGTCTCGGCACTGATCATGGGGCCGCTGTTCGGTCCCGCGCTGTTCGCATTCGTCATCAACCTCTCGGTCGGGCGTTCGCTGGCGACGGCGGACCAGTCGATGGACCTGCCCGTCATCGGCGCCGAGCGGGCGCCGGAGCTCGTCCGTTACCTCGGCAGCCGCAACATCGTCGTGGTCGACGGTCCGGCGGACCGCGATGCGGCCGTCGCGGCCGTGAAAGCCGGCGAGCACAACGTCGTCCTCTACATCCCGGAGGACTTCGGCGAGCAGCTCCGCGCCGCACAGCCCGCGCGCGTCGAGGTATTCGCCGACGAGGCCAATACCGTGGCCGACCGGGACGCGCGGCGCGCGCGCGATGCGCTGCAGGACTACAGCCGGGAACTCGCGGCGCTCCGCCTCGTCGCCCGCGGCATCAGCCCCCTCGTCATGAAACCGATCAACGTCGATGACGTCGACGTGTCGACGCCCAGCGGGCGCTCCGCCGTGCTGCTGGGCATGATGAGTTACTTCTTCATTTTCGGCACGCTGATGGGGGGCATGTACCTGGCGATCGACTCGACGGCCGGCGAGCGCGAGCGCGGCTCCCTCGAACCGTTGCTGGCACTGCCCGTCACGCGCGAGCAGCTGATGCTCGGCAAGATAGCGGCGACCTGCACCTTCATGGCCCTGTCGTTGCTGCTCAGCCTGACCGCCTTCTTCGTCGCATTGAAATTCATGCCGCTCGAGCAACTCGGCATGACACCGAACTTCGGCCCGCCGGTCGTCTTGGCCGCATTCGGGATCCTGGCGCCGTTCATCCTGCTCGGCGCGGCACTGATGACGCTGGTGGCCTCGTTCACGAAGAGCTACAAGGAAGCGCAGACCTGGCTGTCGATGGTGCTGGTCGCGCCGACGCTGCCCATACTGATCGTCAGCATCCTGACGATCCGGCCGAGACTCGAATTCATGTTCATCCCCAGCCTCAGCCAGCACCTGCTGCTGGTGCACATGATCAAGAACGAACCGCTCAAGCTGCTCGACGTCGCGATCTCCGTATCGAGCACGCTGGCGATCGGGGCCGCGCTGACATTTATCTGTGCGCGGCTGTATCGCCGCGAGAGCCTGCTCGGCTAGGGAACCACTGCAATACTGCCGTAGCTATTTGCCGATACAGAATTCGGAAAAAATCCGGCCGAGGAGCTCGTCGGAGGACACCGCCCCGGTGATCTCGCCGAGCGCCTCCTGGG
>JBAUVS010000578.1:0-12239 GCA_049583345.1 Woeseiaceae bacterium | reverse complement strand
CCCGAAACGGAGCACGTCGCCTATGCGGCCGATCTCCGCCGGTCCGTGCCCGAGTTGCTGGACGACGCCGCGCATTCCAGCGAACTCGCCTACCTGCTTGCGATCGCGCTCATCCTCGATCGCGACGGGCGCGTACTCGACCGTCAGTTGTCCCTGACCGAACAACGGCTCGGCCGTGAGCGGACAAATCTGGTCCGACAGTACTACGATGCGCTGGCCGATACCGGCGCGGAATATCGGCTGCCGCTGCTGCAGATGGCGTTCGCCGCGCTGAAACGGCGCCCGGCCCCGCAGCTCGCGTACCTCGTCGACCTGACGCGCGACCTGATCGAGGTGGACGGCGACATCGACCTCTACGAATTCTGCTTTTATCGCGTGCTCGCGGCCAACCTCGGCGCCGCGGCAGACCCGGGCAGCCGCTCACGGCGGCGCGGCGCGGGCAAGGACGCAATGCGCGCTGCGGCGGTCGACCTGCTGTCCATCGTGGCCCGCCAGGGCAACGCCGACGCCGACTCGGCGCGACGCGCCTTCGACGCGGGTATCGGCGTATTCGGCCACTGGGGCAGCCGCTACGCCAATGAGCCCCATGACAAGGACACCGTGGAGACCCTCGACCGGAGCCTCGACATACTGCTGTCGCTGAACGGCGACGGTAAGAGGAAGCTGCTCGATGCGATTACCGCGGCCGCACTTGCCGACAAGCATTTGTCCATCGTCGAATCCGAGCTGATCCGGGCGGTGTGCGCGAGCCTGGATTGCCCGTTGCCGCCGATCCTTTTCGAACCGGCGCAGCACTGAACCGGCAATGAGCGCTGCGACGATTTGGCGTATCATCGACTCTTCAGCTCTGGGCCCACAATCCGGCGACGCCACGTACGGCACCCCGTGTCGCCGCCACTGACACAGCCACGGAACACGATGATGCGCCGATTAATGAGCAAAGCCGTTCTCGTTCTGCTCGCTTGCGCGGTCGCAATACCGGCAGCGGCCGAAACGAAGGAAGAGAAACGCGTCAGCGACGCCGCCGACGTGCTCGCACAGCTGAACCGCATCCCGGAGTCGGCCATCCCGCCCAGCCTGCTGGCGCGGGCCTATGCCGTCGCGGTGATCCCGGACGTCGTCAAGGCCGGCCTGGGACTGGGTGTGCGGCACGGCAGGGGGATCATCGCAGTACGCCAGGACAACAATTCCTGGAGTAACCCGGCTTTCATTTCGCTGACCGGTGGCAGCCTGGGCTGGCAGGCCGGCGTGCAGTCCACCGACGTCATTCTCGTTTTCAAGACGCGCAAAGGCGTCGACGACATCAGCAGGGGCAAGTTGACGCTCGGTGCCGACGCCTCCGTCGCCGCCGGACCGGTCGGCCGCCACACCGAGGCAGCCACCGACATTCAGCTCGAGGCCGAAGTCGTGTCGTACTCACGCAGCCGGGGCCTGTTCGCCGGCGTCTCTTTCGAGGGCTCCGGCATTACGATGGACCAAAAATCCAATGCGGCATTCTACGGATCGTCGACGATGACGCCGGAGCAGATCTTCAAGAGCTCGCCGAACATTGCGCCGGACATCGCGAACAAGTTCGTGCAGATCCTGACCGCGCAGACCAGCGGCCTGCCGACACAGCCGGGTATGCAGCCGGGCGCGACCACCGGCCCCGCAACCGCCGGAGAGGATTCTCCCGGCGTGCGTACGTTCGGCATCCCGTCGGACGACGAGTCCGGCGACTCGCAGGCCAATTTCGAATGAGGCGTACTTGCGCCGCGCCGCTTGAGTGAGTTGATCGACAAGGTCCAGGAACTGGCCGCGCTGCTCGGCCCGAACCCCTACCTCCAGGCGCTCGCAATCGCCGTCATATTCATCGCGGTCGGCAAGGTGGCCGACTGGGTGCTGTCGCGCACGCTCGGCCGGATCGCCAGGCGCTCGAGTACGGACTTCGACGATCGCCTCGTCGAGCTCCTGCACCGCCCGGTTTTCATGACTTTCGCCCTGGTCGGGCTCGCCCTCGCGACGCAGCGGATCGGTCTGCCTGCCTCGCCGCTGTTCCTCACGATGGGCGTGCTCAAGACGATCGCGATCGTCATCTGGTACAGCATGCTGCACCAGCTCGCGAGCATGTTCGTGCAGGCGGCTCGCCGCAAACGCCATGCCAAGCTCGCCCAGACGGGCATGGTCGAGCTGCTTGAGAATGTCCTCAAGGTCGTCCTGTTTTCGCTCGCCGTCTACTTTGTGTTTCTCGCCTGGGACATCAACGTCACGGCCTGGGTCGCGTCAGCGGGCATCATCGGCCTGGCGCTCAGTTTTGCGGCGAAGGATACGCTTGCAAACCTCTTCGCCGGCGTCACCATCATCGTGGACGCGCCTTACAAGGTCGGCGACTACATCGTCCTCGATGCCGGAGAACGTGGCGTCGTCACGCATATCGGCCTGCGCAGCACGCGCCTAATTACGCGCGACGACGTCGAGATCACGATACCGAACGGCATCATCGGCAACAGCAAGATCACGAATGAGGCCGGCGGACCGTCGGAGAAGCACCGCATCCGGGTCGCCGTCGGAGTCGCGTACGGTTCGGATATCGACCACGTGATCTCGACACTGGAGTCCGTGGCCGGGGAACACGAGGAAGTCTGCCGTGTGCCCGAGCCACGCGTTCGCTTCCGCGCCTTCGGCGAGTCCAGTCTCGACTTCGAACTGCTCTGCTGGATCGACCATCCGGTCGACCGGGGACGCCTGATGCACGAACTCAACTGCCGCGTCTACAAGGCGTTTGCTGCGGCCGGCATCCAGATCCCGTTCCCGCAGCGGGACCTGCACGTCCGCAGCATGCCGCCGGCGCCGGACACTTCGTCCTGACAGCCTCCGGGCAGGTCCGGATCAGTTTTCCTTGGGCGCCTCGCGCTTCTGCAATTCCTCGCGGATCGCATCGATGTCCATCGGGTGATCCTCAGCGACGACGGGGGCCGGGCCTTCATCGGTCGGCGGCGGCGCTGCCGGTTGTGCCTCCCCGGTCGCCTGCTTCGCGGGCTGGGCTAATACCGCGGTCGGCGCATTCGTCGTACCCGGCGCCGGCGCCGATCCATCGGCGGGTGTCGGCGGGACTTCACCGAACTGACTCAGGTATTCGGCCTCCTTGCGGTGCTGCTCGGCCTCTTCGGAACGCCGCCGCGCCTCCGCGGCTGCCTCCTGTGTGCGCCGCAGGGCCTCCCGCTTGCGCTCGGACTGAGCCTCGAACGCCTTGGCTTTCTCGCGGTCCTGGCGTTGCGCGATGATCGATACCGCCTGGCGCGCATTGACACACTCCGCGTCGTAGCGCATCTCGTGGCGGTTCTCGCCGCAGCGTACGACGGCGGCTTCCAGGAGTATGGGGTCATCGACGAAGTCGGCCACGGACGGCGGCGGCGGCTCTTTGCCACAGCCCGCCAGCAACAGCCCCGCGCCGACGCATGCGGCGATCTGATACTTCGTCATCGTCGTCACCAACCCCGGAGTCGACTAAATGGTATAGTTTTCAGCATCCTGCCGTTGCGGATGATAGCACTGCTGTCAATATGTGAAATGGCCCGAGTTCGCAGTTTTGACGCCCCGATCCGCAGAATCGGGCGGGTGCGGCCCGATCGCCGGCGCATGACGGCTCCCGCGTGAACGACTCGAGCCAGTTCTCGTTGCTCCGCCAGCGGCGCTTCGCGCCGTTTTTCGGCACGCAGTTCCTCGGCGCGCTCAACGATAACGTCTTTCGTAATGGCTTGCTCGTGCTGGTCACGGTGCAGGGCGTCCTGGTCGCGGGCATGAACTACAGCCAGCTCGCCAACGTCGCCGGCGCGCTTTTCATTCTTCCGTTCTTCCTCTTTTCGGCGACGGCCGGGCAACTCGCCGAGAAGTACGAGAAATCCATGCTCATGCGGCGCATCAAGCTGCTCGAGATCGTCCTCATGCTGATCGCGGCATTCGGTTTCCTGATACAGAGTTACCTGCTGCTGCTATTCATGCTGTTCCTGATGGGCGCGCAGTCGGCGCTGTTCGGCCCCGTGAAGTATGCCTACCTGCCGCAGCATCTCTCGGCCTCGGAACTCGTCGGCGGCAACGGCCTTGTCGAAGCGGGAACCTATATCGCCATCATTCTCGGCCTGATCATCGGCGGCCTGACCGTCTCATCGGACCCCGGCGCGTACTCGCCGATCTGGGCCTGTCTCGTCGCCTTCGCAATCTTCGGCTACCTCGCGAGCCGACAAATCCCGGCGACGCGCGCCGTCGATCCGACGATACGCATCAACAGGAATGCGTGGGCCGAGACCTGGCATATCGTTTCATACGCGCGCGAGGACCGCGGCGTCTTCCTGTCGATCCTCGGGATTTCCTGGTTTTGGTTCTTCGGCTCCGCCATGACGCTGCAGGTTCCGGCGTATGCACTGTACATACTGCATGGCGACAAGACGGTAATCACGTCACTGCTCGCCGCATTTGCCGTGGGCGTGGGGATCGGATCGCTGCTCTGCGAACGCCTTTCCGGTCACCGCATCGAACTCGGGTTGGTGCCTTTCGGTTCGATCGGCCTCAGCCTGTTCGCGGTTGACCTGTACTTCGCACAACCGGCCGCCTCCGATTTCGCGGTGTCGTCGATCCGGGAATTCGCCGTACGGCCAGGCAGCATCCGCGTATTGCTCGACGTTTGCCTGATCGGTGTGTTTGGCGGCTTTTACAGCGTACCGCTCTACGCGTGGATACAGAATCGTTCGAACCCGTTGCACCTCTCGCGGATCGTGGCCGCCAACAACATTATCAATGCGCTGTTCATGGTGACCGCATCGATACTGTCGATAGCGGTCCTGATGATGGGTTACACGATTCCGCAGCTGTTCCTGGTCCTGGCAGCGCTGAACGTTGTCGTGGCGGTCTACATCTATTCGCTGCTGCCCGAGTTCCTGATGCGCTTCCTCGCGTGGATCCTGATCAACCTGTTTTATCGGCTCCGTCCGGTCGGACTGGACAATGTCCCGGACAAGGGACCGGCCATCGTCGTCTGCAATCATGTCAGTTACATGGATCCGATATTGCTTGCAGGGTCCGTGAGACGCCCGATGCGCTTCGTCATGTATTACCGGATTTTCCACATACCCCTGCTGCGCTATTTCTTCGAGCACATGCGGGCGATCCCGATCGCCGGCGCGATGGAGGACGAGCAGTTGTTGCGCGAAGCCTTCGATCGCGTCGACGAGGAGCTCGCGGCCGGCAACGTCGTCTGCATCTTCCCGGAAGGCGGCATCACGCGGGACGGCGAGGTACAGCGATTCCGGCGCGGGATCGAGAAGGTCCTCGCACGGCGTCCGGTCCCCGTCGTGCCGATCGCACTCGGACGCCTGTGGGGCAGCTGGTTCAGTCGCCGCAAGGGCGGCGGCGTCCGCAAGATGCCGGGGCGCCTGTTCGCCCGCGTACGAATCAGGGCCGGACAGCCCGTACCGGCAGCAGACGCCACGGCCGCGAAGCTCGAAATGATAGTGAGGACCCTGCGGGGCGACGAACGCTAGCAGTCTGCTAGGTGTCGTCGTTCAGGCCCAGCCTGTCGCGCCACTCTTCGAGAAGTTGATCCTTGTTGCCGAACAGACCCGGGCCCTTCGCGCCGACGAAGTTCAATTGCGTCAGATGGACGAAACCGTTACCGACAACGGGCAGGTAGAGGCGGTTGCCCGGACCCTCCATCTCGTCCATGCCGGATTGACCGAACACGATGCGTGTGCGGTCCGGCACGTGTGGCGCCAGGATGGCATCGATCCAGTTGAGCCCGGTTACCGAGGTACTGGCACGGTGTATCCAGTTCGCGGTCCGCAACAGCACACGGGAGCCGCCCGGCGTAAATCTGACCTCCTGCACGGCGCTCGGAAGTTGCAGAGCCGACTCGCCGATGCGGCCCTGCGCCAGGTCGAACAATTGCGCGAGATTGTTCCTGTCGACGAGTACCAGCGTGTGACCCTTCGGAGATGCCTCCAGCCACCGGATGGCCGCCTCACCCTGCCAGATCTGCTGCATTGACCAGGTATCCGCCGCATTGCGGGCGATCGCTCGAAGCGCACCCGACTCGCCGCCGACGTAGAAGTGATCGGCGTCGGCGAATACGAGACTCCGGTGCGGTTCGCCGAGGTCGAAGCGCGCGAGCACGCGACCGGAATCGGCGGCCATGACTTCCGCGAAACGTCCGTTCAGGATGCCGAGGAGCGTCGCATCAGGCGAGAACGCCAGCTTGTCGATCGGCGCGCCGGAAACATTACCGAAGAATGGACGCGGCAAGCGGGTCGCGGTATCCCATACGCGAACCGTATTGTCGGCCGCGGCACTCGCCACGGTCGAGCCGTCGCGACTGACTTCGATGAGACGCACAGCGCTGTTGTGGCCAACGAACCCGATATTGCTTTCCTCGCGTGCGAGCTCCTCGCTGCCCGTATTCGCCGGCAGGATGTAGACGTCGCCCGAGGCATCGCCGATGACCAGTGTCGAGGCGTCCGGCGTCGCCACCGCGATCGCGTCGGCCGACGGCGGCCATATTTCCTGGCCGGCCTGCTGCGGCGTCCGGGCATCGGGGGGCGGGGCCGAAGGCACACGCCACAACCGCGTCACTCCATCCGGACCGCCGGTGACCACGGACAGTTCGTCGGCGGCAAAGGCCAGCGGGGACGCCTGCTGCGACGAGCCGCCGGCACCGAGCGGCGGCCCGATCAAGCGACCTTCCTCGGTGTCGTAAAGATGGAATCCGGCTTCGGGCGTTCCCACGAGCGCTTTCGATCCCGATGGCGAGAAGGCGAGTTGCCAGCGCCCATCCCCGTAGACGGCCAGCATCGGCCGTTTCGCCCGGTCGAGTCGCCAGAGCGAGGCCCCGCCCTGTCCGGCGACGACACCGAGCACGTCGCCACCGGCCGACAGGCTGATGCCGCTCGGTTGCGCCTCGAGGTCGACCTGTGCGAGGAGGCCACCGTCATCGAGGTCCCACACCCGGACGGCGCGGTCGAAATCGGCGACGGCGAGCCGGTCTCCGCCGGCGTCGGGGGAGACCAGCGCCGGCGCGCCGGCGATGTCCAGCGTCGCCGCAATGGATGCGCTGTCCAGCGACCACAGTTCGAAGCGCGTATCGCTGCCGCGGCGGCGTTGGACGAGCAGATGGGACCCGTCGTCGGTCAGCGTCGGAGCCGTCACGCTCGAGCCGGTAGCGAGTGTCGCCATGCGTCCGCCGGTCCCGATGTCCCAGAGATGGATCGCGTCCTGCGTGGCCGTCACGAGCAACTGCGCACCTCGACTCAGGCCGATGAGGCGCTCCTGCTCGCTGACGGCGACGGCCCGGACCGGCTTGGCAAATTCCAGATCCCAGATGCGCGCGCTGTCGCTGCGCATCGCACGCGCCACCGCGTAGCGTCCGTCCTTGCTGAACCACACGTGGTCCGTCTCGCGCGCGACCGGTTCCGGCACGTCGAGGCCCCGCTGGAAATCCTCCACCACGCCCTGCGAGTTGAGGCTCAGGTTCCAGCCCACGAGGTGCCCGGCCACGCCCAGCACTTCGTCGCGAATACTGAGGCTCCAGGTCCCGCTGAGCGGTTCGCCGACGAGATCGTGAAGTTGCGCCGCCGGAATCCGGATGTCCTGATTCGCCGACGCCCGGTCCATTCCCGCTTGCACCTCGACCGCCCGGCCGGAGGGCGCGATCAGCTTGATGCGCAAGTCCGTGGCACGTGCGTGCGAGAGGTTCAGCGTCAATCCGATACGCCCCACTTTGCCTTCCCGGTCCACGATCACGCGACGGACGAGCGGAGTGACCTCGAGTGCGGTAATCGTCCAGTCGTCTCGCCGCTGAAGGCCCTGGGGACCGACAGTCCACTGCAGGACGGTGGCTCCGCGATTCTCGGTAAACAGCATCCCGCCGGGATCGAACACCAGGTCACCGCCGACGTCGGCCGGCAGCGTCGCGCGCAATAGCGGATAGTCGTCTGCCACCAGTGCGGCCGCGCGGCGCCGGCGCTCCGGCGTCGACAGGACCAGTGATTCCAGGGCGTCGATCAGTGCCGCGTCGCGGTGCTCGCCGCGCGTCGCCGTTGCAAGCCGGCGGTCCCAGAAATCCGCACGCAGTTCGTCCGGAAATCTGCCGGCATCGGGCAGCATGGAGGCCATGGCGCTGACCTCAGCCAGCTGTTCCTCATCGGTCGCCGCGAGTGCGCGGCGTCGAATGTAGTTGCGGAAGAGGTTGTCCGCAGCCGCGACATGGCCCGGGAACGAGCGCAGATCGACGTAAGCCTCGTGCGCGGAATCGAGCTCCGTCGTATCGGACATCAATACGTCGACATAACTGTCGGGGAGCAACTGCGTATACCAGAACGGCACCGCGATCATTATGAATATCACGGCCGCAGCAAACGCGATGCTGCGCCAGTTAATCTTGAGGTTCTCGTTTGCCCAACGCGCGGTAAACACGGATTCGTAGAGCCGGTTGCGGACCTTGAGACTGCCTTCCTCGTCGATCACGAGCAGGCCGATCGCAATCAGCTTGCGCTGCAGTGGCGAGCCGAGATCGGCGGCGACATGGATGCCTTTGCGCAAGCGCCCATAGAGGTTCAGCAGCGCCTCGCTCTTCGCGTCGTTGACGATTTCGCGGTGAATGTGGCTCATGTGCGGTTCGTTATGCAGCGCCGCGCGTCCCGCAAGTTGTCGAAAGACGAGTCGATCGACAGTGTCCGCAATGTCCTCGACGACGTTCTCGCGCGCTACCGCGCGTGCCAGCTTCTGGCACAAATACGGTTGCCCGTTCGTCCAGTAGAAGATCCGGTCCAGCGCCGCCGCCGCATCGGCCGTCGACAGATTGAGCTCCTGCTCGAACAGATTCAGGTCGGCCCTCGTGAAATCCCCGAGCACGACGGCCTGAGTCACATTGAAGGGCGACAACTCGGGTTCGTCGATCAGGTTGATCGGATCGCACTCGCCGAGCAGGACGAACGCGAGTCGCGAGAACTCGGGGTCGGTGGCCCTGGCGTCGTGCGCCGAGCGGACGCTGCTGAGGAGTTGATCGGTGAACGGCAGATGCGCGACGCACTGGACTTCGTCGATGAAGACGACGATCCGCGTCGACAACTTCTGCAGCACGATCTCGGAATAGAACTCGACGAGGCGTTGTTGATTGGTCAGAAACGTCTTGTCCTGCCACCACGACTGCAGGTCGACCCGGATGCGCAACTGGCGCAACAACCGGTATGCAATGCTGTAGTACCAGCGACCCTCGTCCGATCCCGCATCGCGAGCACCGATCTGTTCCAGATCCAGCGTGGCGACCTTGAAACCGTTGTTCTCGAGCCGGGCCGCCGTCGCGGCGATCAGGCTCGACTTGCCGCTGCGGTCCGGAGCGATGACGTGCGCGAAGCGACCCGCCTTGACGGTCGTGTAGAGCACGTCGTCGGCGCTGCGCCGGACATAACCGGCACGCACGGCGTGCAGCGGCGCGCCGACGCTGAAGAACTCGCCGGTGGCGTCGAGCCGGGCGCGTTCATTGCCCGGCGGCTGTTCGTCTGAATGTCCGGCCATCCTGCTGCCTCTCGAGCACTCCCGGCCATTTTCCGGGATTTGCCCGGGCGCCGCCAGCGCCCCGTGTTGCACTTTTCCCGTGTATCATTGCCACGCCATGGACTACTGCCACCCGCACAATCTCGTGGATCCCTCCAGGGCCGGCGCCGAGCGGCGCTTCGGCATCCGCGTCACGCTCCCCCCCGGCGACACCATGAGACGCCTGCTGGGCGAGAGCTGGGAACGCCTGCACTGGTATGCCAGCGAGCAGGAACGCGACCGCGCGTTCGAGCAGATGGCTCTGCGTCACGGATATTATCGGAAGTCGGACGACCCGACCCAGGTCCTCGAGAAGATCGTCCGCTGAAGCCCGAATCATGCTCATGATTGCGCGCCTGCACGGACGTCGTACGCGCCGAAGGCGCCGCAACCTCCGCGCATTGCTCGTACTCACAGCCGCCCTGTCCCCGGCGCTGCCGGTGCGCGCCGGGACAGCGAGCGACGACGGCGCAATTCCGGAACTCGT
The DNA here is from genome assembly GCA_049583345.1 of Woeseiaceae bacterium. Classification (GTDB taxonomy): domain Bacteria; phylum Pseudomonadota; class Gammaproteobacteria; order Steroidobacterales; family Woeseiaceae; genus UBA1847. Next base: position 2,194 of record JBAUVS010000578.1, on the reverse strand, counting down.
GGTGACGAGCAAGCGACACGAGCAGCCGGCGCTCGAGCATGCCGGAAACATCGACCGGATCGACGCCGCAACGATCGAGGACGTCGGCCATCAGCACATCTACGAGCTCCTTACCCGCGTCGCCGGCGTCTGGCTCGGGCGCGGCAGCGGCCAGGAACATCTGACCGCGATCCGGTCGCCCGTGCTCTCCGGCGCCGGTTCCTGCGGCGCATTCCTGTTCCTCGAAGACGGCATCCCGGTGCGGCCGGCCGGCTTTTGCAACGTGAACGGGATGATCGAGATCGACACGGAACAGGCCCGCTCGATCGAGGTCGTCCGGGGCCCGGGCAACGCACTGTACGGTTCCAACGCGCTGCACGGCACGATCAACGTCCTGATGCCGATGCCCGACGGGGGCTTCACGCCCGAGCTTGCACTCGAAGCCGGCGCCAACGACTTCTACCGCGCCCGCCTGACGGTGCCCTTCGACCCGGACGCCCCCTGGCTGGCCGGCCTGGTCTACGCCGACGACGGCGGCTTCCGCGACGACTCCGGCTACCGGCAAGGCAAGCTGCACCTGAAACGGCGTTGGGACACGACCGATGGCACGTTCACCCTCGGCGTATCGGCAACCGACCTCGACCAGCAGACCGCCGGCTACATCATCGGCAAGGACGCCTACAGGGATCCGGCCGTCAACCGCAGCAACCCGAACCCCGAGGCGTTCCGGAAAGCGTCCAGCGAACGCATCTACGGCATCTGGACGCGCGCTTTCGCGCACTCGGAACTGGACCTGCGGCCCTACGTCCGACACTCGGACATGCGGTTCCTGCAGCACTTCCTGCCGGGCAAGCCGCTGGAGGAGAACGGCCAGGTCAGCGCCGGCGCGCTGTTGACACTGAGATTCGGCGGCGACTCGCACGACACGATCGTGGGCGTGGACACGGAATGGTCCGATTCCTACCTGAAGGAGACGCAAGACGGTCCCACGGAGGGCTCGCCCTTTCTCGTCGAGACGCGCCCTGCCGGCAAGCACTATGACTACGTCGTGACCAGTGTCGGCCTCGCTCCGTACGTGCAGACCGACTTCCGCCTGAGCCCGAAAACCACGCTCGGGGCCGGCCTGCGGCTGGACTACCTGCAGTACAGCTACGACAACCGCATGCTGGATGGCAATACCCGGGACGACGGCACCGAATGCGGTTTCGGCGGTTGCCTCTATTCGAGGCCCGCGGACCGCAGCGACAGCTTCACCAATATCGCTCCGAATCTGTCCCTGACACACCTCGTCGGCGACGATGCGGCAATCTACGCGACGCTCGCCCGCGGCTTCCGGGCGCCGCAGATGACGGAACTGTACCGCCTGCAGAGCGGCCAGGACGTGGCGGACCTCGACTCCGAGAATGTCGACAGCATCGAGTTCGGTGCCCGCAAGCGGACCCCGGCGCTGTCGATCGACGTCGCCCTGTACGCGATGCAGAAGCGCAACAGCATCTACCGCGACGCCGAGGGCTACAACGTCAGCGGCGCGCGCAGCAAGCATCGTGGTATCGAGACCGACATCGACTGGCAGTTCGCATCGGCGTGGTCCTTCTCTGTCGATGCGACCTATGCGCGCCATACCTACGATTTCGACACGGTCGCCGCGCAGGGTGAAACGTTCGTTTCGGGTCGAGACGTCGACACCGCGCCACGCTGGCTTGGCAGCGCAGAGCTACAGTATCGGGGCGGCGACCGGTTCGACGCCGCGCTGCAGTGGACGATGATCGGTAAGTATTACATCGACGCCGAGAACCAGTTCACCTACCCCGGTCACTCGATCGCCAACCTGCGGACGCGCGTGAAGCTCTCCGACGATTTCGACATCATCCTGCGCCTCAACAACGTCACCGACCGTGCCATCGCCGACCGCGCCGACTACGCCTTCGGCAACTACCGTTACTTCCCGGGGCGCGGCCGGGAGTTCTTCGCCGAAATTCGCTATCGCCCCTGAAGACAATCTTGGTTATTTTTCGCGGGATCCCGCCAAGTCTCGACAAGTTTGCACCTCAATAGCGTGAAGCCAAGGCTCAGGGACCTTATCGAGGCGCTGAATCGCGCTGGATCACCATACTTTGCTTGTAACGTTTGTGACCGGGAAACCGGCTGTGGGTTGTGTGTGCCATGCCGTAGCCGCTTCGCGCAGTCCATCAAACGGCTAACGTCTGCTTTAATC